>CAJCHQ010001045.1 GCA_903970295.1 Bryobacterales bacterium | reverse complement strand
TGGCCCGTGAAACCCTGATCTAGAGCGGTAAAATCCACCACCTCAAAAACTTCCGGGTCGAGTAGTTCGCTTTGAGCGCGAGCGCTGTTACTTTTTTCATCATCATCGGAATCTTCGACTTCGTTTTCTAATGCCTTCCGCATATCCTTGTCTTTCCGAATAATTATTTGTTGGACTGCACGACTGGGACCTAATTTGTGCTCAACATTTTCGCCAAGGCGATCGTAGCCACCAAAAACTCGCTGCGACAATTTGAGCATGCGGTCTTTATTCGACACATAAAAACGTATGGGCGCCTTGTTATCTACTCGGTGAAATCCAAGCAGATAATGTCGACAGGTATCGAGATCTATATCGGCCGAGACAAGCTCAAGATCTACCGCGATGTTTTTCCTGAAGAGTTCGTGCACAGCCCTGAGTAAGAACCTGTTGCCCATGCTGTGAGCAACGAAAACGACTTGCAACGGGTGCGTTTCTTTGAAATCCTCCAGGTGTTTGATAAAGCGCCTGAAATGCCCTTGAGACCACTCTGAATTGTTGTTATCTACGAGGTAATCGAATAATTTCGGTGCTGAAGGCCATGAATACAAAATCACCGGTCGCTTCATGTAGTATTCGACCTTCGCAGCTTCCACACAAGCATCCTCAAAACTTTCTTCAGCGCCAGGAACATATACGCACAATTTATCTGATTTGCAATTATCCAGCGTCGTTTTAATTCTTTCGAAGAAGTGTTCGCGAGGATTTTTCAGTTGTTCAATTCGTTCCTTCGGCGTAACGTGCTTACCTTTTTCGTCAGTGAGCTTCCAACCAAGACTGCTCAATGGTTCAATCAACTCCTCGTGATTAGCATTCCGAACAGTCACAAACGCGGTGCCATAATACATTTTATGCAAACAATTACGACGATACCGTCTGTGGTTGCCATAAGTCGCGCCCTGCAAGTTTCTATCGGTAAGGTAATACACGGGCACGGTCATGTATCGGTTGTGAACGTCAACAGCTTGCGCCTGCCATTGCGACCAAAAAAGTATGCCAACTAGAAGTACAAGCAAGTATCTCACGACACTGATTCTGCGTGATTTCAAAAACCCAACATCGGGCGTGTAATTCATACCAGCTGGTGCTCAACAAAGTAGTCCGGACTTGTTCTATTGTATTTATCCAGCGCAAAAAAAACGTGCAGAATTCGTGTTGCTCAAAAATACTAGTTGAGTCCGGAATGGCTGAATGCTGCTCTCATTGAACTGATGTGTCGACGGAAGCAACGTTTACTTGCCGCCGATGACCTCGAGAAATGTACCGATGATGAAGGAAGCCTCATCGCTTGCCAGTCCGACAACCTACCATCAGTACCAGGATAATGAAAAAAACCATGGTCAGACCGGCGCGCAACGCACTTAACCTGGGCGAATAGTTAGAGCAGGAAGAGTGATAGTAAATGTGGTGCCCACTCCGACCGTGCTCGTTGCAGCTATGCTTCCGCCATGCATTTCGGTAATGGCTAACGCTATCGCCAGCCCAAGTCCGGAACCCCCTGATTGACGGCTTCTCGATGTGTCTACGCGGTAGAATCTATCAAAAATATGAGGCAAGCTTTCGATTGGAATGCCAATGCCAGAATCAATTACAGTGGTCTTGAGCTGATGGGCTTCGGATGACACGCGAACTACAACCTTTCCTCCGGGTTCTGTGTAACGCAGGGCGTTCTCAATTATGTTCGAAAACATTCGATGAATTGCAAGCGCGTCACCACATACAGTGCCACCAGAATCTCTTACAAGGGACAAGACTATGTCCTTCTTATGAAATTTAGGCTGAAATTCCACGACGACATCTTCCAGTAAACCGTCGAGTGCGACAGTCTCTTGCAACACAGGCTTCGCGGGAGCTTCGGTTGTTGAAAGAACCATCAAATCTTCAAGCATCTTTTCCATGCGGTTGAGCGCACTTTCCGCAATCTCGAAATCGCCAGTTTCCAAACCCAGCGGTTCACAGGTTCTTACGATAGATTCGTTCGCTGCCATTACGATGCTTAGAGGAGTATAAAGCTCATGAGATGCATCAGCAATGAACCTTCTAAGCATAAGATTGGTTTTGATAATGGAGTCTGAGGCTTTTTCTGCAACTAAATAGCTTGAGAATCCCAATCCGAGAAGGACGATCGGTCCTATAATAGATGTTATCAGCGCAAGTTCTTTGACTGCCTCATCGCGCGGTTTCGTCGGCAACTGCACTTGGAGGTAACCGACCGTTTCGTTATTTTCTCTGATCGGAGTCCACAGAGTACGTACGGTAAGAGATCCAGATGTCACTTCTTTACGGTCTCTAAATAATTTAAAAATACCGGGTTCGCCGTGCTGCTCAAGTAGTGTTTCGTCTCTATCAAAAAGTTGATAGTTGACCAGAGAGTGAGGCGGATTAGTTTCGACTGTACGGATCCAATCACGCAGAACAGGCTTTCCATTTACGACACTGATAGCGTGTCCGAAACTTGCCATGAAAACGTTTAATTCAGCATCGATCGCTCGTGTCAAATCGGCATAGAACAGCATCATCGCCAATCCTGTAGGAACGATATACGCAGCAGCCGAAAGGCTTATGAACCATACTGCTATTCGCCAGCGAACATTGCTGAACATTTTTCCGAGTATAATCTTAGCCATCCGGTGACCCCAGAGAGTAGCCCACACCATGCACTGTCTGGATCAAAGATGGACTTCCAGGTTCATCAATTTTTTGCCGGAGCAATCGGACATACGACCGTATAGTCTCGACCGTGACGTCGCTATTTAGCCCCCAGATACTGGTAATTATTGAGTCGGTTTTAATGACGCTACCGGCATTTTTCATCAATATTTCCAGTAGACTGAATTCTTTGGGCACAAGCTTTATCTCTACACCGTTCAGGTAAACTCGAGTGGCTTTCGTGTCTAAAACGAGATTATCAACCTTTATCACTGCCGGTAATACCGCCGGTTGCCTTCTCAAAAGAGCTCTTATACGAGCTGAAAGTTCACGTAACTTGAACGGTTTGGTCAAGTAATCGTCAGCACCGCTATCCAGGCCTGCCTCTTTATCATCCAGACTTCTCTTGGAAGTTAGCATCAAGATTGGCGTAGCTCCGCCTGAATCGCGGAACCGTTTGCAAACTTCTATGCCGTTGAGTCCTGGCAGCATAATGTCTAGAATAATAACGTCAAAGACTTCACGCGACAAAGCTAATAAAGCTGCATCGCCGCGGTCACAGACTTCCACCATGTGGGACTCAAATTTAAGCCACTTCGCGATCAATTTGCTGAGCGGCTCCTCATCCTCAACTAAAAAAATTCGCGCCATTTACCTGCAAACCTTTAGTCCATAGCCGACTCGCTATTCGCGAAGCGTGTCATGACCGTCGCCATCAAGCTTTTCAAAGGGATGTTGTGATCGTGCGCATACGCGGCACAGTCATCGTATTCAGGTTGTGAATGTACGATGGTACCATTTTGATCAAGCGCGACTTTGACTCGAATTACCGCGCCATCATCAAGTACGACTCTTCGCCATTCTCGCTCTGCGATTACCCGCCGGGCATAATAAAAGCGCACGCCAATTGTCGAGGTTTCAGCGAACACTACTTCTTGAACTTTGAACTGATTTTCGTGGCTGCACAATACTTTCAAAAGGTGTCCACTACGTCCTTTTTTCATAACAGCCGGAAGAATCAGAACATCAAGGGCACCGACTTCAAACAGCCTTTCCATTGCATATGCCAGAGACTGCGGAGAAAGATCATCAATATTTGCTTCCATCACTACAATCGTTTCGGACTTAAATTTATCAGTTGCGGCGTCCGGTGAATTTCCCAGTACAACACGACAAGCATTAGGATAAGTGGCAGGGTCATACGAGCCCGCACCATAACCGGTACCAGTAAGCTGGCTCATTGCCGGCATAGACCAACCGCTGGAAATAGTGCAAAGAATTGCCGCACCAGTGACTGTCAGGCATTCATTGTGAAATTTATTCGGCGAAATCGGCGCATTGACTTCCTTTAAAACCTGCACAGTGGCAGGTGCTGATGAGGAATAAAAAATTTCGCCGTAAGGATAGGTTCCAGACCCAAGGGGCACAGGCGAGACAAATGACTTTTCAATTCCAAGCTCG
>CAJCHQ010001044.1 GCA_903970295.1 Bryobacterales bacterium | reverse complement strand
ATGTGTCTTATCTAACGCATAGGTTTCTCGAAAATCGTCGCGCATTACCGCCGCAGGAAAAAGTAGAACCGGCGCGCGGCAAAGAATTCGATCTTGTTCCAAGCGCGTCTTGTAGGCGGTCGAATAAATCATTTTTGCTTTGGTCAACAGGCGTTCCCATCCTTGCCCAACTTTTATCAATCGACCGGCTGTGTGATTGTGGAAACTGACGACGTCGGCACCAGCCATGGGTAGGTGTTGCGAATGGATGATGTCGAAGGGACCATTTTCTTTTACTGTTTTGGTGGCGGCGGCAAAATGTTGCTGAATGCGGATCGCTTTGCGGGCTTTCTTAGATGATTTCTCAAAAAAGATTTTTGCCAAATTCTTGTGCTCGAAAAGAGAATTACTTTCCTCACAAATGACAGTCACTTTGTGCCCACGTTCTATCAAACCTTCAACCGTGCGATGAGCATAAAGTTCCAGTCCACCCCGCTCCGAGAAGGAGCGAACGACCATGGCTACATGCAAGCTGCCCGGCTGCAACTCGGCATGAAGTCTAGGGCTGTTGGCATCGCTCGTCATATTTTCTGTCGACATGTTTAGTACAGAGCAACCGTGAGAGCTACTTATTGATTATTTCAGAGCTTCTTTGCATTGCTGCCAGTAGCCCATCATACAGGGAAATGTTAGCGGCCAGGACCCCGTTCAATCCTTTCAGCACCGACTCTGTCTGTTCGTATTCGTAAACAAAATGGTGAGCCAGAGCCAGCGCTTCGTCTGTGTGATCTACTTCGACACTGACATGATCGAACCAAATATGATTTTGCAAGCCAAAGTGAGTGAAGGCGATTTGCATAGCCTTGAATTCTTCCACCGCCAAAATTTCGGTAGCTGTGATTGCCCCTGCGGCCACGGCTGCCTTGTGTGCTTTAACACAGTCGCGATTGGGCAAAGGATAATAAAAGGCAGTCACGTTTTTGATAAACTCTTTCGTGCCCCTCTCAATCGGCACCCGGTCGAATTCGTATTTCGAGCCGCCACAGCTGAGAGCCAGGTCAATCAACTGTAGTTGATGTCTGCCCTCGACACAGCCTGCACCGTATTCGGTGCGAACATTTTCCAGCACATAGCCGACCGCAGTTTCCGGCATGAGCGTTGCCGCCTTGAGCAAAAGGCGGCGAAGCACACTGGCGTGGGCATCATAATTGCGCAGTAAGGCAAGGGCCTGACGAACTGTCAGCTTCGTTTCTTTCAGGTAAGCGAATAATTGGTGCCGAGCGCAATCGTGGGCAGAGGCGATTGAGATCAGATCGACAGCCAACGCGGGAGCTGAGCTTTCGCTTCGACGCGAATCTAGGGTGGCTGCTCTTACGCTTTTGCCTGCCGCCGATTTCAAGGTTTAGCCAGGGCCTCAGCTACCTGCTTTTTTGGCGCAGGCGGTGCCTCCTCTTCTTCAGATTCAATCAACCACTGGGCTTCCAGTGCGGCCATGCAGCCCGACCCGGCCGCTGTTACTGCCTGGCGGTAAAGTTCGTCTTGCACATCACCCGCGGCAAAAACGCCCTTGATTGTGGTTTTCACTCCGTCGGTCTTGATATAACCGGCTTCGGTCATTTCGATTTGTCCGACAAATAATTCGGTGTTCGGCTTGTGGCCAATGGCGATAAAAACACCGTCAGCCGGATATTCTTTCAGCTCGTTGGTCTTGATGTTGCGAACTTTGATGCCGGTTACTTCGCCTTTTTCGACGTCGTTGATGTCCTCTAGAACTGAGTTGTAGAGATAGTGAACTTTATCGTTGCGCTTGGCGCGGTCAGCCATGATCGCCGAAGCCCTGAATTGTTCGCGTCTGTGGATGACTGTCACTTTAGTGGCGAAGCGCGTCAAGAACATCGCTTCTTCGAGAGCCGTGTCACCACCACCAACGACATAAACTTCTTTGTCTCTGAAGAAAAAGCCGTCACAGGTTGCGCAAGCAGAAACGCCATGACCCATGAGCTTAGATTCAGACTCCAAGCCGAGCAATTTAGCCGAAGCTCCAGTGCAGATCAAAAGAACGTCGGTGTAAATTTCTTCGCCACTGGTTTTGATGTAGAACGGTCTTTTGCTTAAATCGACTGATTCGGCGTTGTCATAAATGAACTGAGTGCCGAAGCGTTCGGCTTGCTTATGCATTTCTTCCATCAACTGCGGTCCCTGAATGCCCTCAGGAAAGCCCGGAAAGTTCTCGACATCGGTCGTAATAGTCAGCTGACCGCCAGCCTGCAGACCCTGGATCACCAGAGGCTCCAAATTAGCCCGGGCGGCATAGATCGCGGCAGTTAATCCTGCCGAGCCGGACCCGAGAATGGTCAACTTTTTTTTG
>CAJCHQ010001043.1 GCA_903970295.1 Bryobacterales bacterium | reverse complement strand
CCCCATCCTGGTTCTAAAGTGCGAGAGCTGCAATACAACACTCTCAAAGTTGCTCTTCCCTGGTGCGCAGAAGCTCTCGGGCTGCCGCGACCAGACGGTCCATTATTTGCGGATTAGATTCTTGAGCGCGATCGACAACATTACTCAGTTCGTAATCAGCACTTGGGCAGCAAATCATCGCCGCCTCAGTCGACCCCAAACTTTTCAAGATCAGACCTAGACTGATTTCAAGCCGATATCTGTTCGATTGCGAATGGCTGACAATATAGCAATCGCCACTCGGTTGCCATCGGCAGAATCTTTGATCAAATAGTTGTCGGCCCCGCGATTTAAAGACTCAGTCAACATGGAACGATCGTCAGCTCCACTGAGAATGATAATAGGCGTCTCAGCGGCTCGAGCACGCACTTTATCGAAAGTCTGCACACCAGCCGAATCAGGCAAACCCAAATCGAGAATAATGGCATCGTAAGAGTTCGCGTGCAGCTTTTGCATACCGGCTTGCAAACCATCGGCATGATCCATTTGAAAGACAAATTCAGGCACCTTCTGCAAGTTCATATCAAGCAATAATGCGTCAGTCGGGCTGTCTTCTATGAGCAGAATGGAAAGTGGGCGATTCCTCATCGGCCTCCGTTCGGTGGCAAAGTTACGACAGAGAAGAAGAATTCTTTGATTTGTTTTGACACTTCAAGAAATTTTTCGAAGTCCATTGGCTTAGTGACATAACAGCTGGCCTGCAACTCGTACGACCGCAAGACGTCGGTTTCGTCCTCCGATGTTGTCAAAATCACAACCGGTATGTAGCGAAACGAAGGGTCTTCTTTTAGTTCGGCGAGCACCTCACGACCATCTTTTCTGGGCATGTTCAGGTCGAGCACAATCAAGTCAGGGCGTGGCGCGTTGGCGTATCGTCCTTCTTTGCGCATATACAACATTGCTTCCACACCGTCAGCAACGATCGCCAGTTCGTTGAGAATCTTGCCATTCTTGAACGCCTCTCTGGCCAGATCAGCATCCGACGGACTGTCTTCAGCCATGAGTATAAAAATGGGTCTCGCGGTAGCCATGATTGTGCAGATTCTCCTTATTGGCGAGGTAAAACAAAAAAGAAAGTAGAACCGTGGTCAGGTTTGGATTCCACCCAGATTCTGCCCTGATGCCGCTCGACGATCTTTTTGCACAGAGCCAATCCGATTCCTGTCCCGCTCGCTTGCTCGCGTCCCTGCAACCGCTGAAAAATGACGAAAATCCTCTCCGCATGCTCCATGTCGAAGCCTCGACCATTATCTTGAACAGAAAACCGCCACTCACCGTCTTCGGGCGAGCAACCTATTTTAATTATAGGCGCCGCCGAACTCCGAAATTTGATCGCATTACCGATAAGATTTTGAAATAATTGTCCCAACTGGGTTGGGTCTCCAGAGATGGTTGGCAAATCATCCGACAAGATCTGGGCGTCGGCTTCGGCAATTTGCACCGACAGGTCGGTTTTTACCCTGTCCAACACGCTCATCAGTGGCACTGGCTCGAATTCTTTAGCCCGCGATTCTACCCGCGCGTAGGTCAGCAAGTCATTGATCAAGGAGCGCATGCGCATTGAACCTTCAACTGCATGCTTGATATATTTTTGAGAGTCAGCATCCAGATCATCGCCCAGCTTCGTAGTCAAAAGAGTCAAAAACCCAGTCACTGCCCGCAATGGCTCTTGCAAGTCGTGGGAAGCGACATAGGCAAACTGTTGCAGGTCGGCGTTCGATCGAGCTAAGGTGACAGTCGTATCCTTCAAAGTTTTTTCAGTCTTTTTGCGCTGTTCGACTTCCGAATTCAATTCGTCAACGCGCCGTTGTTCCTCGGCTATGGCAGTGCGAGTCACTCGGAAAACCCAGGCCAGGACCGCAGCCGCCATAGTCGTCAAAACGGCGATTGTGACCCAGATCACATATTGGACCACGCGCAACGCATCGACTCTGGTCTGGAGAAGTTTTTCTTCGGTTTGCACCATCTTATCGGTTTGCACGCGATAAGCGTCCATTATTTTCCGACCTTGATTCTGCCTTTCGACAGATATTACAGAAAGCGGATTTTTTTTGCGTTCGGTCACGATCGCCTGAGCTTGCGCCATTCTGGCTTGAGCAAGCGCGCGCAGATCCTTTACGTTAGCCAGCTGATAGGGGTTGTCTTCGGTCAAAAACTGTACCCGGGCAATGTGCTTGTCCACAGCGGGCAAGCCATTCTGAAAAGGCAGAAGAAACTCTGGTCTAGAGTTGATCAAATAACCTCGCTCACCAGTTTCGACATCTTGCAGTGACGAAAGCGAACCACTGAGTTGGGCGATCACCTCATATGTGTGGACAGTCCAACGATAAATATCGTCCAGTCTGTAGGAAAGAAAAGCCATGCTCACAACTGTTGCAAAAAACAAGACACCTACAACTATAAGTCCCCGAGCGGCTTTCTGGACGGCGCTGAGTTGAGTGGGGTGGTCGCTTCGGCCAATCAACAACAATATGCCAACGACAGAGGCGGCGAGCAGTGCTTCTGCACTCACCAGGCTCCAATCGGGTTGCACCCAGGTTGGCACGTTCGGCGCACTGCCCAAAGTTCGATCGAGCGCCGGTGCCATCAAGAGGGGGCGATAACCGCGAAATTGGCTGCGTGATAGCCCATCCCCTGTACCGTTAGTCTCGACTTGCTGCCAGGGGAGGATCAAAAAAATGACTGCGAATAAAACTGCTGCCAGGCTCCAAATTTGTTTTCGCTGCATGGCCGGGATCCCACCTAATCTCTACTATCCTTCATCTCTAATGCATGAGCAGGGAGGCGCCGGCACTGGCACGAAAGACATAAACCTCGGCTTGCCGACCTGACTGCTCTTCATAGACGGGAATGATCTGTTTTTGATACGTGTCAATTGCCTCAATTTTCATTAAACTCACCGTACAACCGCCGAATCCGCCGCCTGTGATCCTCGAGCCAAGGACACCGGAGTGCTTTTGCGTAAGGTCCACAAGCAGGTCGATTTCAGCGCAACTAACTTCATAATCCAGGCGCAGCGATTCGTGAGAGGCATTCATCAGCCGTCCGAATTCGTGGAGGTTGTTTTGTTTCAAGGCAGTGACCGCCAAAAGCACTCGCTCGTTCTCGGATATCACGTGCCGACAGCGCATAGCCAAAACTTTGGCTAATTCGCTTTCGAGGAGAATATATTCTGTCCAGCTGACATCGCGCAAACTTTTCACATCATGCTCCGGCAGAAGCTCGGCCAATTTTTTCACTCCTGCCTGGCAAGCCTCTCTGCGGTCGTTATAGGCACTGTCAACCAATCCGCGCCGCACACCGCTGTTAGTTACCACGAGCGCACAATTGTTCCGCCCGAGATCCATCGGCACCGCCTCTGACTTCAAGGAGCGACAATCGATGAATAAAGCAGCACCGTCTTCACCAAGTGCTGACACAAATTGATCCATGATTCCGCACTGCACACCGACGAATTGATTCTCGGCTTTTTGACCGATCAGGGCGATCTCTTCTTTCGCCAAATTAAGTTGACACAGTTCATTTAAGACAGTGGCAACCGCTACTTCGTAAGCCGCTGACGAGCTCAGCCCAGCTCCTTGAGGTACGTTGCCTGTCAAAACAGCGCGAAATGCCGGTAGTGCACAACCCTGATCGATGAGTGTTTTAACAACAGCTCGCAAATAATTAGACCATGGTTTGCCGGCATTAGGCTCGATTGAATCAAGAGAAAAACAGTCTGATTCGTTGTAATCGAGTGAGTAAATTTCTACAGTCTGTTGCCAGTTTTCATGCGTTTTCGGGCTGGCAGCAATGAGCATCTCGCGGTCGATGGCCACAGGCAAAACATAGCCTTCGTTGTAGTCGGTGTGTTCGCCAATCAAATTGACTCGACCAGGAGCCCTGACAATCGCCGCAGGCGACGCACGAAACTGACTGAAGAATGCTTCATTGAGCATCATCAAGCGCTCCGGCCAAACACTGGTTGTCATTTAGCCTGCTCCGTCTTCGGTGCCGAGAGCCTCAACTCGAGAGCTTTGTCTTCGGGCAGCGTGTCATTAACAAAGGTACCGGCACCCGATTCACAACCGGCAAGATATTTTAGCTTTTCGGGTGTGCGCAGTGGTGGATAGAACTCTATATGAAAATGACTGCCAGGATAAATGCGCCCGTCGGTCGGAGCTTGATGCATAACCATCATATAAGGCATCGAGAAACCCCAGAGATTATCATACTTTTCGAGGACAATTTTGAGAATTTGAGCGAGGGCGAACTCAGACTCTGCCGTAAACTCGGACATCGAGCGCAAATGCTCTCTGGCATAGACATGTATTTCGTAAGGATAGCGGGCATAGAAGGGAACGAAGGCGACGAAGCAGGCGTTTTCAGCTACCATTCTGACTTTTGCCGCCCGCTCTTCTTTCACTATGTCGCAGTGCAGACAACGGTTGGTTTGAACATGGTGGGCGATTTCGCTGTCGATTTCTCTTTGCGCTTTGGGTGGAATGTATGAAAATGCATAGATCTGCCCGTGCGGATGGTGAATAGTGACACCGATCGCTTCGCCTTTGTTTTCGAAAATGAACACATACTCAATCTCTTTTCTGGCTCCGAGCTCTTCGTAGCGATCCTTCCAAACCCGCACTAACTGGGTCATTTTTTCGAGCGAAAGCGAGGTCAATGTGGAATCATGCTCAGATGTATAAAGCACCACTTCGCAAAGTCCGTCAGACGGCTCGACGGGATAGAGCTCAGTTGCCACTACGACTGGTGCCACAGGATCGCGCCTGAGGCTGGGAAATTTGTTTTCGAATACAACAAAATCGTAATTGTCTCGCGGCACTTCGGTCGGAAATCCACCTGATTTCGTCGGACAGAGAGGACAATATCCAGCCGGCGGTAAAAAAGTGCGGTCTTGTCGGTGAGTGGCAGTCACCACCCATTCTCCTAAAACCGGATTCCAGCGTTTCTCAGACAAGGTGGTTAAAACCCGCTGTAATGTTTGCCGATTGAGTATCCTGAGAGCTGGGCGCCTGCAGATTCATGTCTTGATATCCAGATGGATATTTTTGATGCCAGTTCCAGGCGTCTCCTATTACTTGATTGACGTCGCTGAATCGAGGCTGCCAGCCGATCGTTCTTTTGATTTTTTCATTGGAAGCGATCAGAATCGAGGGATCGCCTGGCCGCCTCGACGATATGACGTAAGGGATGGCGTGTCCCGTGATTTTGCGGGCGCACTCGATAATTTGCTTAACTGAAAAACCAACCCCATTGCCGAGATTGAAAATCTGGCTAGAGCCCGTATCGATCATCGCCTCAAGGGCGGCAACGTGCGCAAGGGCCAGATCGCGCACATGAATATAATCACGAATGCAAGTACCATCTGCGGTGTCATAGTCATCACCGTAGACAGAGATTCGATCGGCTTGGCCAAGAGCCACTTGCAAAACCAGAGGAATCAAATGTGTTTCACCCAGATGGTCTTCGCCTAAATCAGCAGTGGCTCCGGCCGCATTGAAGTAACGCAGCGACGTATAACGCAAACCATATGCCTGAGAATACCATTTCAATATTTTTTCGAAGGCCAGCTTGCTCTCTCCGTACGGATTGGTCGGCGCCAGTAAACAATCTTCGGCGATTGGCGTGACCGCTGGCTCTCCATAGACGGCTGCGGTGGACGAAAAAACGAAATTTTTGATGTCGTGTTCGCGCAGACAATCGAGCAAAACCAGACCCTTTGATAGGTTGTTGTCGAAATATTTGCTCGGGTCATTGACCGACTCTGAGACCAAGCTGAGCGCGCCAAAATGCATAACTGCGTCGATTGGTCCGCTTGTCCGGGTTAATCCGCTCGATTGGTTGGCGAATAATTCTTCAAGCTTTTGCCGGTCGCCGAAATCTGCCTGAAAAAAAGTGGCACCCTGCGGTACAGACCGGCGGTGTCCTCGGCTGAGATTATCTAAAACAATGGCCTCGTGTCCGGATGATAGAAGCTCAGCGGTAGTGACGCTGCCGATGTAACCGGCACCGCCAATCACTAGCACTTTCATTGTCCTTCCCCGGCAAATGCTTCTGGCGTTGACTGAGATTGAGTGTGATTGACGCTAGTGTCGTTCGCGACAAAGCTGTAGAAATAGAGAATTCTGCCGTCTTCTTTCCGCTCCACTTCCTTGACCATCAAGGACGGTTGAGCGGCGAGCAGGGCATCTTGGTTCTTTTTCTCTTCAGCCACTGGTTATTGTTGGAATGCGTGGTCAGTCGGGGAGTTGGCGCCGGCAATGCCACCTGAGTCAGGATTGGGCCGGCAATTTGCAGATTATAGAGCCTGAGCTGCTCAAAATGGCATACTGTTAAATGACGGCTTTGGTCCCTCGAGGTAAAAAGGTTTGTTTGGAGGCGGCGCACCACATCATTTGATGTGGTCGAACATATTCAATCCGGAAAAGGAAAAGGCAAAACGACCGGCTGACTGGCGACGAGTCGGAAAGCTCTTCGTTCCTTATGCCCGAGAAGAAGCGCAACTGTTAGTCGCCATCATCTTCAACTCATTGCTGGGATTACTGCCGCCAATACTGACTCTCTACGTTATTGACAAGGCTTTGCCGCACCGCAGCCTGCAAGAACTTTTTCTCTACGTGGGCGGCATGGTCGCAGCCTCTCTTGCTGCGGCTGGATTGGGTGTTTATCAAGGGTATCAAAATTCTGTCGTCGGCGAAGGCATCGTCCGCGACATTCGCACTAGCTTGATCCTGCAACTGCATAAGATGCCCTTAAATTTTTTCACCAGCACCAAAGCCGGCGAAATCATGAATCGCGTTGCCAACGACGTCGACAGTATTGATGGTGTGCTCACAGGTACTCTGTCGACTGTAGTATCTAACTTTTTTACGATCATTACCACACTTGTCGCCATCTGGTTTCTCAATTGGATCCTCGCTCTTTTTTGCCTGGTGTTATTACCGCTGATGATCGTGCCTATATGGCCAGTGGGCAGAAAGATGTATCAGGTGCGCAAACAGACGCGAAAGAAACGCGATGAAATTCAGGGCCTGACGCAGGAAACCCTCTCAATATCTGGTATTACCCTGATCAAATCTTTCGGTCAGGAAAAATACGAGCGCGAGCGCTTCTACAAAACGGCAACTGCATTGATGGACCTCGAAGTGAAGCTGGCCATGGTTGGGCGGGGCTTCATGATGGTTCTGACAGCGATGGTGACAATCGGTCCGGCCGCTATTTGGCTCTTTGGTGGCTGGCTGGCGATCGAGCGCGGCGTCACACTCGGTGTGGTGGTTGCTTTCGTCACTTTGCTTTCTCGTCTCTATGCGCCGGCGATGGCTCTGGCTGGAGTGCAAGTGCAAGTGGTCAGCGCTCTCGCCATATTCGAGAGAATCTTCGACTATCTCGACATGGAGGCTGAAATTGAAGCACCGGATGCGGTGGCGTTGGTCGAGTGCGAAGGCCGCCTGGAATTCAAAGATGTCACTTTCGAATATACTGAAAACCGCCCCACTTTAGAGGCCGTAAACTTGCGTGTAGAAGCCGGTCAGATGGCTGCGTTTGTCGGTCATTCAGGCGCCGGTAAGACGACAATTACAGCCCTGGTACCTCGTTTCTACAGCCCGCAAGAGGGCACGATCACAATTGACGGCCGCGATATTCGCCAATTCACTCTCGAGTCATTGCGTTGTCACATCGGCATCGTCACACAAGAGACCTATCTATTTCATGACACGATCGGCAACAATCTCAAATACGCCAAACCGGAAGCTACTGATGACGAGATAGTCGCCGCAGCGAAAACAGCTAATATTCATGACTTCATTGAATCTCTGCCCGAAAAGTACGACACCACAGTTGGTGAGCGCGGTCATAAATTGAGTGGCGGAGAGCGGCAACGCCTGGCCATCGCCCGTGTCGTTTTGAAAAATCCGAAGATTTTAATTCTCGATGAAGCCACCAGTTCGCTCGATTCGCATAACGAAACCCTGATTCAAGCAGCTCTCAGCAAATTACTCGTAGGCCGCACCAGCCTCGTGATCGCGCATCGACTCTCGACTGTTCTTTCAGCCGATGTGATCTTCGTCATAGACCACGGGCGTGTGGCGGAAAGTGGCTCGCACGCTGATTTGATGTCGAAAAATTCCCTATATGCCGAACTCTATCGCCAGCAATTCAATGCCGAGAAAGAGGTGAAAGTCGAGGGTAAGGAGCTCGGGCTGAGCAGGCTATTTGACACAATTCCCGAGATCTCTTGACCACTTCCCTGTTCGCCCGGAAGAGTTCGCTGCTTGAGAAGAACCATGAGGTTTCGTTATCCTGGAAAAACTGGGCTATACTGGCTCTAAACAAAACTTCTTGCGGCGTTCCCCAGCTCGCAGCGAAGCCAGATAATCTCTTAGTAACCGATTTGAGGGTGTCGAGTGAGCGAACGTGCCAAGGCCAATATTCTCTTAGTCGACGATCGACCGGAGAATCTAATGGTTCTCAAAGCCACCCTGTCCTCTCTTGGCGAAAATCTGGTTGATGTCAGGTCCGGCAAAGAAGCGCTCAAATATTTGCTCGAAGAAGAATTTGCCGTGATCTTACTGGATGTAATGATGCCGGAAATGGACGGCTTCGAGACCGCAACTTTAATTCGCGAACGCGAGAAATCCAGGCACACACCAATCATTTTCGTCACGGCGATGCTCCGCGATGACGCCGATGCCTTCAAAGGTTATTCAGTAGGCGCTGTCGATTATATTATGAAGCCCTTTCAGCCCGAAGTCCTGCGTTCGAAAGTGGCATTCTTCGTCGACCTTTTTCGCAAAGGCGAGGAAATTAAGCGCCAGGCCGAAGTAATTCGTCAAAACGAGCAGCGCGAATTTGCGGCCAAATTGACCGAAGCCGAGCGCTTGACCGAACTCGAGCGCGAGCGTGTGCAATCGGAACGCAATGCCATTCGTTCGATTTTGCAGCATGCACCGATGGGTATTGCTCGCTTGAACAGCAGTCAGGTGATCACTGACATGAATCATGTCTTTGCCGATCAATTCAATCTCAGTCAGGCAGACTCGATTGGCAAAAATCTTTTCCAAGTGATCGATTGGTTACCTCACTCAGTGCAAGAGGCAGTGGAGATCAATCAACCCTGTCAACTGGCAGAGCAAAAGATGGATGTGGAAGATTCAGATAAAATCCTTTATTGCGACATCGCTACGTGGCCTATCACCGGTATTCATGAAGATCGCGTGGGTACAATCGTGCTCGCCCTGGATGTCAGCGAGCGAGTCAAACTAAATACACAGAGAAACGATTTCGTCGCTACGCTCGCCCACGATTTGCAAACTCCGGTGATTGCCTCCGACCGGGCCCTCTCGTTGATCTTGGGCAAAGTTACTGATTCTGTGGCGCCCGAGACTTTCAAACTCGTGACGATGCTCAAAAAGAACAACGAAAATCTGCTGCACATGATCGAAAGCCTTCTTGATGTTTATCACTACGAAGCTGGAGCTCAGTCATTATATTTCGACGATGTCGATTTGAAATTGTTGGCGACGACGTGCGTGGAAGAAATCAAAGTACTGGCGAGCGACCAGGGTTTGAAAGTAATTTTGAACCTGCCCGATAACTTGCCAATGGTGCGCGCTGACCGGACAGCTATGCGCCGGGTGATCACCAATCTTCTCGATAACGCAATTAAATTCACGCCACCAGATGGCTCAATCGAAGTGCGCGGACATACTCAAGACGGTCAGGTAATTTTGGCCGTGGAAGATTCCGGAATGGGCATTCCGCCTGAAGACAGGGCGCATTTATTCGAGCGGTTCTGGCACGGAGTGGGACGCAAGACCTTTAAAAAAAGTAACGGGCTGGGACTCTATTTGTGCAAACAGATTATCGATTCGCATCATGGTCGCATCGAATGCACCAGCGAGGTTGGTAAAATGACCATATTCAGAATCTGCCTACCAATCGAATCAAAGAGCGATAACGCGGATCACCCCCAGCAACTAACATCGGCAAAACAACAAAAATGACAATTCCAGCTCCCGATACAGGCGACAAAATCAAAATCTTGATCGTCGAAGATCATGAATTCACCCGAATTGGACTGAAGCTGAGCCTTGAACAAATTGCCGGGCTCGACATAATCGGCGAAGCTGCCGACGGCGAAGAGGGTGTCAACAAAGTGGCGGAGTTGAAACCCCAAGTTGTCTTGATGGATGTAGAAATGCCAGTCCTGGACGGCATTGAAGCAACTCGTTCAATCAAAGAGAAGCACC
>CAJCHQ010001042.1 GCA_903970295.1 Bryobacterales bacterium | reverse complement strand
GCTTTGCTCGAGATGACGCGCAAGCGCGAGCCGCAGCTTCTGCCGTGGCTGCAAAAGCGCCCGTTGCTAGCACTTGAACTCAGCGCTCAGTGGGAACAGCTTTTAAACATCATCGCCTGGTTGAAAGAGCATCCCCGCCCGCAAATCTATTTACGTCAGGTGGACATTGCCGGTGTGCACAGTAAATTTATTGAATCCCATCGCGCTGTTCTCACCGAATTATTGGACACCACCCTTCCATCCGAATTTGTTGATGAAACCGCAAGTGGTATCAATCAATTTTCGCGTCGCTTCGGTTTCCGTGTCAAACCCGTGCGTATTCGCTTCCGCATGCTAGATGCCACCCATGCGCTTCTGCCCGGAGGCGGCGGAGGTGATCAAGACATTACTCTTGATGCAACGACGTTTGCCTGCCTCAACCCGAACGTGTCGCAGGTTTTTATCACAGAAAACGAAATCAATTTCCTCTCGTTCCCTCAAGTCAAAGACAGCATGGTGATATTCGGCAGCGGATACGGCTTCGAAGCTCTGGAGCAAGCGAGTTGGCTTTTCCATTGTCAGATCCACTATTGGGGAGACATAGACACGCATGGCTTCGCTATTCTTAGTTCGGCGCGCGCACGCTTTCCTCACATCCAATCGCTTTTGATGGACGAGCAAACTTTGCTAGCTCACAGCCAATTCCTCGGCGTAGAGGATACGCCACATCGACTTGACGCACTTCCGCACTTGACTGCAGCGGAGCAAGCGCTATATCGCGGACTGAGAGAACATCGCTGGCAACAAAACTTGCGGCTCGAACAAGAGCGCATCGGCTGGGCGTTCGCGAGCGCCGCCATTGAGCAGGCGAGTTTGGTTGGTGCCCGCAGGTTATTATGACGGTGGAAATCACTGTAATTTGATCTACTATTCGATTCTTCTTCCCAGGTGTGCGCGTTCACATCAATATCAATCTCGAACCCGCGTTTTTATGGTCAAGAAGAAAATCGATGATTGCTTCTGAGGCATGATAATTCAGGTCGGGAATGCCGATCACTTTTATGTCGCCACTATGATCGGTGCTGCCCGCCCAGCCGTGCGTGGCAAATGGATTTGTGAGGACGATGCTTTTGACTTCCTGATTTGTCTTTGTATCAATGTACGTAAATGCGGAAAGTTGTAAACCGCAGGCGACGAGAACTCAAATGATGGCTGGGGGCTTGGCATATCTTTTTGTCCTGCTATTTCACGGCACAATGGGGCAGTTAGGCTCGAATTTAGTCGGATGCCGATGGGTACATTAGAGCATCAAGATTGGGTCAATTTAGGGTTTTTGTTGTATTTTTGCCAGCGGGTCCGGTTCTCTCATGTGTCGCTCAGCAGAAAGGCTAGGCGCCTGGACTTACAGATGCGATGTTCGCAGTTTGTTTAACGCGGCGAAATCGTGCGATGTGATTGAAACAACTTGAAACTTGCGCAACGACTGCAGAATAATGGGGACAACGCGTCAGTTGGTCACACGATTGACGAGAAAACCTCCCGCAGTTGGTGGAAGGCAAATCAGCGGTTCAGCCGCCAAAAGTTACGAACTCGCGCTCAGATCTACTGCGGTAGCTCTAACAGCGGTAGCTCCATCTTAGTACCCTTTCCCTTTTTGGTGGAGCCATCGGCACTGATCACATAAACGTCAGTCGTCTTGCCATGATTGTCATACATATCTGCCTGGTTATTCCAATGGTCGAACTCAACACCAACACCAGAATGCATTCCGGGCGTATGGAGAGAGCTGCTTCCGTCGTCTTGTATTTGCGCTATGAAACTGTTTGGTGCGCTGCCTTCGTATATTGTTCCAGGGCCGTCAAATAATTCCGTTGGCGCGGCAATGATCCGTTCACCATTAGCGGCGCGATAAATTTTCCGTCCGACATCGTCAGTTGATTCCAGCGTAGCGCCCTGCAGCTGAGCACGCACATATGCCTCAGGGTCTGCTAGATTAGCCTCGGCAAAAGAGATTTGTCTTCCCAGCGCTGCAGCACCGTCAGTGCCGCCAATGAGAGGGGTGATGCCTCTGCCACCAATTGACGATTCTGGAGCTTTGATGACGAGATTTGCTTTGTCGGGAGTACCAAGATCCTCGATAGTCAATCCGTGCAAAAACGATTTAGAATCGTTGCCGAAACTCGCCAGAAGTTTGGAAAAGTCCTGGGGCGACATATTGCTCCGGTCCTGCTTAACCTGAGTCAAGAGAGGAGTCAAATCATGTTGTTTGAAGTCTTTTTTCAGTTCATCCGACAGGATTTTTGCTTCTTTAGTAATGTCTGTCATTCTGTTTTCCCTTTAATTGAGCCAAAACCGGTACCATTTCGTTGGTATCTGATACTCAGGCTGCCTGGGCTCCAGAAAAATGTGCTTACTTGGAGGCGGTTCAGCGTTTAAATGCTAGCGAAGGGGGACGCAAAAAAGGTTACAAATTCGTTTCACATTTCACGAATGCATTAAAGTAGCAACGGGCGCGGTATTCAAGTCGACGCAGCAATGCGATGTACAATGACAAGCTAAACTACTACCGTGTCAGCCGCGCACCGCGCCCAAAGGAAAAATACATGTCATATGACTTTCGCACCGCGCTGAAAACTTCACTGCGCGTCATGGCCCTTGTCGTAACTTTTTCTTCGGTGTGCATGGTTTCTGCACAATCGTCGTCTTCTTCCGGAACATTACTGGTGCTTTCGAAGGAAAACCAGACGATATCGATGGTGGACGGAGCAAGTCTTAAGTTGCTGGCTACAGCTCCGGTGGGACACGACCCACACGAGGTGATTGCATCGAATGATGGAAAGACCGCATATGTTTCCAACTATGGTGGCGGGCGTGATCATTCGCTAGCGGTGATCGATCTGGTGACGGGAAAAGCAAAGCCTTCGATTGAGCTGACACCGCTGCTCGGACCCCATGGGTTGAACTTTGTCGATGGCAAGCTCTGGTTTACAACCGAGGGCTCAAAGACCATTGGCAGCTACGATCCTTCCGCGAAAAAAGTGGACTGGGTTATGGGAACCGGTCAGAACCGGACGCACATGATTAGCGTGTCCAACGACCTGAAGCGAATCATTACATCGAACGTCAGTTCGGGAACACTGAGTGTTTTTGAGCAAGTTTCGACCAATGCCCCCGGACCGGGCGGACAGTCGCGATCTGATTGGAACCAGACGTTGATACCGGTGGGTAATGGTTCAGAAGGCTTTGATATTTCGCCCGATGGGACGCAACTATGGGTGGGTAATGCGCAGGACGGAACGATTTCTGTTGTTGATTTGGCGATGAAGAAGGTCGTGGTATCACTTATGCCGCATGTCAAAAGCGTAAATAGATTGAAATTCACTCCAGATGGAAAACTGGTGTTGGTGTCATTGCTTCGAGAGCCCGACCTCGTGGTATTAGATGCAAAAACGCGCACCGTCGTGAAGAGGTTGCCGATCGGTCATGGCGCCGCCGGAATACAAATGGAGCCCAATGGTGCGCGCGCATTTGTCAGCTGCACGCCAGACAACTATGTCGCAGTAATTGACCTGAAGACTTTAACCGTAATCAGTCATATCGATAATGTCGGTCGACAGCCGGATGGATTGACGTGGCTACCAGCCAATCCATAAGGTGCTAGCGATCTTTCGAGATCACAGGCACCGTCGATGGCGCCGTCTCCATCGAGGTCACCGAAACAAGTTGACTTGATTTCGGCGTCCATGTCTGGAGAGTTCAACGTTATCGGTACGTTCGGCCCGCTAACCGTGCGCGATTTATAATGGCCGCTTGTCATTTTGCATCCGTCATTTTCGGGAAGCCTGAAGATTCTGTTATTCACCTGCTCGAGGAGCCCTTTCATTGTCGAAG
>CAJCHQ010001041.1 GCA_903970295.1 Bryobacterales bacterium | reverse complement strand
CTGGAATTGAAATCCCGACCCTTTGGCCGGTGTTACGAAAGCGTTTCCGAATGCTGACGGGACGCGATTAGTCTGACCGCGGCCCATCTGCCACCTGGCGATGCCCTCCCGAGTAGATCGCTTTTCGTAGGCGATGTGTTGGTCGAGAATCTGTTGCTTGTTTTTTCCTGAAGTCATTTTTTCTTTGGCTTCGATCTCTGGCTTGCGCTCCCGCAAACGTTTCAGTCGTTGCTTGGCCTGGGGTCCAGGATTGACGCATTTACCAAAAAGAGATTTTAAGATCCAAAACATTGTTTAGCGTCCGATCCATGTGAGTGGGATTGACTTAGGGGCAGCAATTCTCGCTCAAGCGCGAGGCTTGACGGGATGCCTTTATATGGGCACGGCCATTGCCGCGCTATCTTATTTAATTCCTCGCTATCAGGGTTCAGCAGCCTGGCGAGAATTCTGAACCAAACCTAATCTAACTCATTGCCCGTACGCCGTGGTATCTCCGATCATATAAAACCATGTAGGAATTCATGTACACGGAACTGTGTATAGCCCACAGGTTCCTAGTCTTGGAGATCGATTCTAACTGCTGAGTCCGAGTCTCCGCCGACGAGGCGAAGATGAAAATGTCTGAAAGGCTCTATTTGCTTGGATAAAGGGCTTTTAGAAGGGGCGTGGAATACCGAATTACCCATACAAAGTTATATAGAAAAGCGTATATCGCAATCCTCAAACGAGAGCGACAATGGTAACGAGAACACGGCACAGGCCGATTTGCTTGATCTCTTCTTAGCTCAGCTTACCAACTTAGCCCTGCTACTTTCGATTCAATTCAACTTAGTTCAATTCAATTCAACTCGATAAATTCGGTTGGTTGAGCTTCTCTTTAGAATGAGCTCGCTCGTTTTAAGAAGCAGGTTGAGGCGGATAGCGAGCCTTGGGCGCGGCAATTGATAGGCAAATATCGGGTGACGGCGGAAAGATTATGAAGTGCGACACAATCCCGGACCTGGAAAAATTTTTGCAGATACAAGAACAGGCTCTTGGTGCCGAGGCTGCCGAGGTGGCGACGACGGCGTCCAAGCTTGCCGATCTCTATCTCAAAGCCGGTCAGCAGGAAATGGCCAAAGAGTTATACATCCGAGCGCTGGCAATCAGGCGTAACCTTGTTGGTGTGCACAAAGACGAAATTCAGGACAGCGAGCAAAGTCTTGCTCGCCTGGCTGCTTTGCAACATGGACCGAAGACGCAATCGACTTCGGCGCATCCGTCCGTGGACACCACCATATATGGTGCAGGTGTAACGCCGAGCACGAACAACACACAGAGCTCCTCTAGGATAACGCCACCAGCCGCTAGGCTAAAATTACCCGCACCTGGCGAGACCGCGCAAATGGTCGGCAGGATTAGTGCCGGCGCCAAAGTGCTAGACGCTATCAGGGAAGCAGAAACCGAACTCGAGTTGCTCAGGCATATGTCAGGTAAGAATCATCCTAGTGTGGCCGACATGCTCACCCGGATAGCCGATTTATATTGCCGAACGAAGGCTTATGCAGAAATGGAGCCATTTCTGCTGGAGGCTCTGCACATCAGAGAGAATAGCGCTGGTCCAGAGCATCCGCTCGTCTCGACTGAGCTTAAGAATCTGGCCAGGCTCTATATCGTCCAAGAAAGGTATTCCGTAGCAGAGCCGTTGTTAAAGCGGGCTCTCTCGATTCGTCAAAAGGCTTATGGACAAGCGCATCCCCGAGTGGCTGACCTTGAGGAGCAGTACGCTATTGTTCTGAGAAAGACGAATCGAGCCTACCAGGCTGAAGCACTAGAAAAGCACGTCCAAGAAATTCGCAGTGCGCATAGTGGGGAAAACTCTCCGGTTCAAGCCAAGCCAGGCATCTCAAAAGCCAACTGCTGACTCAGCCCAGAATCTGAGGGTCAGCAGTCTGCAGTGAGCCTAAGCTTCATTAATGTATGTATGCGTCGTGGTTTTGGTTTTTCCCGAAGCTTGACCGCCCTTGCGTCCAGCTGCAGCAGCTTCTTCACGACTGAATTCGTGGGCTGTCCCTTTTTCATGAGCGGCTTTGCCACCTTTACTTCCGGCCAGTGCCGCTTCAGCGCTGGTGAATTCGTGAGCAGTGCCTTTAGCGTGAGCGGCTTTCCCGCCCATACTGGCAATCTGTCTTTGTTTGTCTCTATCCATTGCAGCAAAGCCTCTATCGCTGCGTCCGGAATTTGATGTTTCTTCTGGCATGAGTTGTTCTCCTGACGGGTAATGCTTAAGTCGTTCCTCAAGCGAGTTGCAATTGAGAGACCCGGCAGTGACAAAAATGTTCCGTTCCTCAACAAAACTAATAAACAGAGATGCCTGGGAGATTTCCCCATTCATCCCAGCCCGAGTTGTTGTCAGGAGACGCGCCTGAGTATATTATGCCAATAGCAAGAACAGGCTTGAGAATATGGCAGTCGTAAGTTCAGAAATGAGCACAACCGAACTGATGAAATTGGCGGCAGACAACCACCACAAACGCATCACTTTGCCGGAAAATGAACGACTGGAGCTGATTGCACTTTTAAAGAAACGTGGCGCCGAAGAACTCGAATATGGTCAAGAGCTAGCTGTCGACACAGTCACGTTAATCCGCCGTGTGACAGGGGCTGTCGGCATTTATTTCGGCAGTTAGTCCTTGGCAGGGTCGAATCTATTTCTGGAGAGCAGAGGCGGCTGGTTTGGTCGTGCCCACTTTCAGTCGTTTGACCAATTCGCACATATCGTCGTAGCGCCCAAATGAAGGCACTATGTAGGTACCCTGACAAATTTTCCGCAATTCGCTCAAAAGTTCCTCTGCCAGCGATAGTCCGACTTGAGCACCTTGATCGCCGGCTTTTTTCATAGCATCACGGATTTTCTGCGGAATCGAAATGCCGGGCACTTCGTTGTGCAAATACTCAGCATGCTTGAAACTGTTCAAAGGCATAATGCCGGCCAGGATAGGTATTGGGCAATCGCCGAATTGGTCGAGAAAGTCGGTCAGATCGGATAATTGATAAAGCGGCTGCGTCATGATGAAGTGAGCGCCTGCCTCAATTTTTTTGCGCAACCGATCTAATTCGCCGACGCGATTTTCATGTGTTGGATTGAGTGCACAGGCGATCGAAAGATTGGTGGGAGAGCCGATTGAGTTGCCGGCTACATCCGTGCCTTGATTGAGTTGAGTGATGATTTTAATGAGACCGATCGAATCGACATCATAAACAGCGGTGGCATGTACATAATTGCCCAGGGCTGGCGGATCACCGGTCAGGGCGATGACGTTGCGAATGCCCAGAGCCTGGCATCCGAGCAAATCTGCCTGGATTCCCATCAAATTGCGATCGCGTGTGGTGAAGTGAATGATTGTTTCGATGCCTATTTTTTGATTGATCAGTTGACACGTTGCCATTGACGACATGCGCACCCTGGCCATTGGACTGTCACCGACGTTGATGGCATCGGCTCCGGCTTCGTGCAGGCTCTCAGCTGCCTGCAGAAGTTTGCGATAGACTGCGCCTTTGGGCGGATCGAGTTCGACACTGACGAAAAAGTCGGTGCCAGCACCAGCGTCTTTGCTAGCTGTTAGTCGAGCCGCTAGATTGCCGAATTCTAGACCGGTTGATTTGTCTTTCCCCGCTCCGGTTTCCTCTTCTTCTTCGCTGCTCAAAGTCGACTTCTGAGCAGCGGATTTGACAGCGATCGTCACAGATTGTTGGGTCGGCTGGGGTGGCAAATTGGTCAAGGTTGACAAGGTAGCGCTCTTAGCCTCGCGGATATATTGATCGAGAGCTTTACGCATGGCCCGAATATGATCCGGGGTAGTACCACAGCAACCACCCACCAGTCTGGCTCCGGCTCGCACGTAGGGCTCAATATATGACGCGCAATAGCTCGGCGTGCTCATAAATGAGTAACGACCGCCGGATAAGCTAGGTTGACCGGCATTCGGCAAGCAAGAAAAGTGAATTTTGTTTTCGTCAATTTTTTGGGATCGCATCGCCGCTGTCATACGGAGAAGGCAATCGAAAACTGGTCCAGGACCGGCACCGCAATTGATACCGATGACATCAGGGAACTCTGTCTGCAATTCAGCCAACATCTTGATCGTATCTTCGGGTGTAATACCAAGCAAACTGTGCCCTTCGGTGGAGAAACTAAGCTGTGCCACCACAGGCAGTTTGGCCACTTTGCGGGCAGCGCGGACGGCTAGAATTGTTTCTTCAAGTGAGGACATTGTCTCGATCATGAACAAATCGATACCACCGGCCAGTAATGCCTCCATCTGTTCTTCAAGATCGGAAGAGCACACGT
>CAJCHQ010001040.1 GCA_903970295.1 Bryobacterales bacterium | reverse complement strand
CGGCGCAGTCGGCGGCTGGAACCAAGATCGATGAATTTCTGCTCGCCCAGCCTTTCGACGGACATAATTTTGCCGGGCGACCAGTGGTCACGGCAGATGGAAAAGCTGTATCGTCGCGGTATAAAATTTCAGATCTGCACGGTCCAGTGATTCCAGCTTCGCAGTTCAGCACCATCGATCGCTGGCTTGAATTCACCGGCTTGGCCAAAGCACCTGAGACAGCTTCGGGTCTGGAGCACTAAAATTGGTGCGCACCGGCGGTGGTGCCACAGTCAGTCTAATTAAGTGTCGCGTTCTTCTTCTCGAAACCTGGCACTACCAGGGCGACAAAGGAGCTCAAGACGATTACACTGAAAACAATCTGCGACGTCTTGTGAAAAGTGTTCCAGGTTTCTTCGGCTTCACCGCTCGAGTGGATCGCCCGAGTTTCCAGCATCCGCTTCATGGGCGGGACGACGGCAAATGCCAGAATCATGGTGCCGACTACGGCAATCAAACTGGCTGCGTATCTGGTTCCGACCAGCTTATTTATTTTTCTTTCTTTGGCATAATCCAGGGCTTCGCCGGCTAGCAGTAAAAATCCGCACACCATAACAATCGAACTGAATGTCATGAACATCGGCGCGTTCGCGGTGGCGGCGGCGACTGTGGCTACTCCTTGAGCTTGCGCGGCTTTCACCAGGGTGATGGCAGAGACGATGACGGCGATCGAACCGCCGAACAAAATCGAAAGTGCCACCATTCGTAGAATATAACTTAATTTCAGCATGACTTACCCTAAGCCGGTTTCTTCGACCCTCAGCCGGGGCGAAAGTCCGGAACGTCATCGGCGGCCGTGAATAGCGCCGTGGTTCCACTACCATACACTGTCGAAAGAGACTTGTTCAATTTTTCAAAACCGGCTTTGTCAAAACCGTGAACAGTCTGCTCAATTGTAAAGTCGTTCTTGACTAAAAATGTGGTCGGGACATTGGTTAAGCCATATTCAACTGTCCAGGCTAGCTCACTGTCGAGGAGCATCGGGAAGTTGCAGCCGTGTTTCTGGGCATACGCCTGCGTAGCTAGATCATCGTCTTGAGAGATGCCCCAAATCTGAGCTTGAGGGTGCATCTTGTAAAGACGTTCAAGATAAGGAAAAGTAAATTGACACACAGGGCAGCCGACTTTGAAGAAAGCAAGCAAAACTAACGGGCTTTTCGCCAGCGTTTGAGCTAAGCTATAGACCGTCCCGTCCCAGCTTACAAGCGAAACGGCGGGTGCCTTAGTGCCCTCAAGCAATGCGACCAATGGCATAACCTCCAGTTGGTACATTCTATCTGCTTGGCAACAAGCTTAGTGGGCAGTAGCCAACCTTTGAGCGGCAGTCATAATACAAGGAGTCCACATTGAAGCCGATCCGATCCTTAGAAGTCGTACCCAATCTGCCTCCGGAACTCGAGTGTATTCGCGAGTTGGCATATAACCTGCGCTGGAGTTGGGACCACGAGACAATCAATCTTTTCAGGCGTCTGGACAAAGACCTTTGGGAAAGTACCGGGCATAACCCAGTGTTGATGCTGGGTTTGATCAGTCAAGAAAGACTGAACGAAGCGGCCAGCGATGATGGGTTTCGCGTCCATCTAGATCGTCTCTGCGAGAGATTCCGGGAATACATGCGCACTGAAAGCAGCTGGTACAGCCATCAGGGCAAACCCAGACAAGGCGTCGTTGCTTACTTTTCGGCCGAATTTGGTTTGAGTGATGCGCTGCCCATCTATTCAGGAGGCCTCGGGGTTCTCGCCGGCGATCACGTTAAAGCCGCGTCCGAACTGGGTCTGCCCCTGGTCGGCGTCGGACTGGTTTATCAAGAGGGTTATTTCCGCCAATATTTGAATGCCGATGGTTGGCAACAAGAACGTTATCCAATCAACGATTTTTATAATCTGCCGCTTTTGCCAGTGAAAGAGAAAGACGGCAGCGATGTCACTATATCTGTCGATCTGCCGGGGCGCAAAGTCTACGCTCGCGTCTGGAAAGTGCAGGTTGGGCGCGTACCTCTATACCTGCTCGACACGAATATTCCGGTCAATGCTCCTCGTGATCAAGACATCACCGATGCTCTATATCACGGCGACTCGGAAGAGAGAATTCAGCAGGAAATACTGCTTGGCATTGGCGGCATGCGGGCCTTGAAAGCAGTCGGAATCGAACCCTCTGTCTGTCATATGAATGAGGGGCACTCAGCCTTTCTGGGATTAGAGCGGATCCGCATGTTTATGGAAGATCGCGGTCTCAATTTTGCCCAAGCGCGCGAAGTGGCGGCTGCCGGTCAAGTATTCACTACGCATACAGCCGTTCCGGCCGGAATCGACAAATTCACCAACGAAATGGTCGACCATTATTTCGGTGAATATGCGCGCTCGTTGGGCTTGTCGATCGAGCAATTCCTGGCTCTCGGCAAGGCTAATCCGTTCGACCCGCTGGAGCCATTCAGCATGGCTATGCTGGCGATCAATTTGTCATCCAAAGTCAATGCCGTGAGCAAATTGCACGGAGTTGTTTCACGCGAATTGTTTGGTTCGGCCTGGAAAGGACTGCCCGATGACGAGGTGCCTATCACGCATGTCACTAACGGCATTCACGCTCGTTCCTGGATTTCGGAAGAAATGGCCGAATTGTTCGAACGCTATCTTGGCCCGAAATGGTCCGAAGATCTAGTCGACCAAAATGTATGGCACAAGATCTCCGATATTCCAGATGAGGAGTTGTGGCGCATACATGAGCGACGTCGGCAAAGACTCGTCGCCTTCTGTCGCACACGCTTACGCAAGCAATTAGAAATGAAGGGCGCCGTGCAATCTGAGATGAAGGACGCCATGGAAGTTCTTAATCCTGATGCCCTGACGATTGGGTTCGCTCGCCGCATGGCTACTTATAAACGTTCGACCTTGCTCCTTAAAGATCCAGAGCGTTTGGCTGCCATTCTCAATAATAAGGAACGTCCGGTTCAGATCATCATCGCCGGCAAAGCTCATCCTGAGGACACTCCAGCCAAAGGCTTGATTCGGGAATTGATCCACTTCTCACGTCGCGAAGACGTCAGACGGCGTTTCGTTTTCATCGAAGACTACGATATGAATGTGGCTCGCTGGATGGTTCAAGGTGTCGATGTTTGGCTGAATACACCCAGGCGCTACCTGGAAGCATCCGGCACGAGCGGCATGAAGGTCCTCTTCAATGGTGGCATCAACTGCAGCATCCTTGATGGCTGGTGGGATGAAGCCTATACGCCGGACGTCGGCTGGGCGATCGGTCGCGGCGAAGTCTATGCCGATCCTGACTATCAAGATCAAGTGGAGTCGAACGCTCTCTATGATCTTTTAGAGAAAGAAATCATTCCTGCCTTCTACGATCGCGATCGTGATCACATGCCGCGCGCCTGGCTATCGCGGATGAAGCATTCGATGACTGGCTTGTGCTCTGAATTTTCGATTACGAGAATGGTCAGAGAGTATGCCACCAAGGTCTACTTTCCCCTGTTTTCGCGACAGAAGAGTTTCATGGAAGACAACTGCGACCGAGCCAAAGAAATGGCTGCCTGGAAATCACGTATGTACCGCAGCTGGGGCGGCGTTCATATCGCCTCCGTGGAAGCCGACGAACGCGAGAAAATTCAGGTCGGCGACGAAATGACAGTGCGCGCTTGGGTCCATCTCAACGATTTGAAACCGGAAGATGTTTCGGTGCAGATCTATCACGGACCGATTGCCTACAGTGGTGAAATCACAAACGGCGAAGTATTGCCGATGACAGTCGCCGAACAGGGCAAGGGTCATCTCACCCAATTTACCGGCGTGATTCACTACGACAAGAGCGGGCGACACGGTTTCACCGTGCGCGTTTTGCCGCACAACAAGGACCTCAGCTCGCCATTCGAAACCGGGCTTCTGCACTGGGCTTCGGCTAAGGTCAACGTGACTGCCTGAGCGGTCTCTCGAATATCGAAATAATGCCCTGAGCAAATCATTTTGCTCTGGGCATTATTACTGGTGGCTGCGCTCGTGGCCGGGCATAACCAACGGTGAGTAAGAGCATGAGCGAAGAAATTCAAACCAAATGAATCTAGCTGTATTTCTTATTTTTTCTCGTCGCCCGGTTTGACTTCGTCGACCTCGACGGCGTCTTCGATATTTTCGACGACCATCGGCACGTTTTGGTCGACAACTGGCTTCTTGCTTGATTCCTGGTCGACTATTAACTTGGGACCACCGCCCATCTTGGCCTTGAGCGCTGCCAGCTCATCGTCCAGTTGCATGTGCTCGTCCAATTTCTTGAATTTGTCGTCGATCGGGGCACCACTCATTTCTCTTATTGCTTCGCTGCGACTTTCCTTTTCGCGAATTTTTTCTTCCCATTTGTCCATGCTCGATCCGCCGGAACTGGATAAAAGCTCGTTTGCCTTATTGACCGAGTCGCTGGCTTGCATGCGGGTGCTCAAATCTTTTTTCTTATTCCTGAAATCGCGCAGTTTTTCGTCGAGTTCGTTGGCTCTCTCTTTCAACGACATAGTCGTTTTCTTTTGTTCGGCTAATTGAGATTCGAGGGAATATCCGGTCTGATTGAATTCTTGTTTTTTCTGTAAGCATTGCTTGGCCAACTCATCGTCATTTCGTTGCACAGCCGCTGTCGCACGCTGTTCCCATAGCGCCAGGTCCTCAGCGTTTTTCTTGATTTTGCTCTCGAGCATTTTCTCGTTAGCAATACCGTTGACGATCGTCTCGCGGATTTTTTTGACGCTTGTTTCCAACTCCTCTTGAGCTTGCTCGGCCAGGATCTCCGGGGTCTCCATTTTGCTTATGCCCTTGTCGAACATGGCTTGTATGATTTTGAATAGACGGTCAAACATGAGTGGTTTCCTTCTAGAAGGTTTTGTGCAAGTTTCTCTCAATCCGCCAGTATCTGGATTTTTCCTACGGCTACCGCTGCTTCCGGCTTGGCTGATTCAGCATCAAGCGAGTTCAGTATTTGCAGTTTCTTTTTCGTTTCCTTATTCAAAACAGAAAGCCAGACCGAATATTCACCGGCTTTCAATTTTGGCATGCGAAACTCATCCTCCCAAGCAATCGGCTTGCCGGCAAGCCATTGAGTTGTCGGCACGGGCGGTGTCTGCACCGAGAGTACGACTGGCTTGCCTGTGTTGTCGCGCAATTCGAGCCCGATTTGATAACTGGCTGGAATGTCGCGGTCGAGTTGCCTGTTCGGTCGCTTCGGTGATGCAGATCCTAAATTGAGAAAGGAGAAAGATGCTTTTAAAGATTCACCAGATTTGATGTCATTGGGAATGGTCACCTTCTGTGATACCAGCTGGTAGCCGAGATGATCATTCAATCTGGCCAGCGCTTCTTGCACCGCTTCGTCTGTATTAGCAAAGGTTTTGGCCGGCAATTCGACGAAGCTGACGCCGTCGTCGAGGCAATTTTTCGTTAGCTTTGGCCAGTCTTGATCAGAAATTTTGTCCGTCAATGCATAGCCAGTAAATGTATCGTTTTTAAATTTCAGAATGATGCGATATTGATCGAAACCGTGTTTGGCGTCTGCCATATTTTGTCTGGTCAAATAAATGCGCTGGCCGTAGCGATAAACGAGATAGTCCGAAATTTCATCGAGAGTGTCTTGACCTGCTCGGTTAGGCGTTGGCGGATCGATGTCGAAATTTAAACGAGCTGTCGGAAACGCTTTCGGAAAAAGATCTGAAACATATTTCCAGTGTTCGACCAACTGTCTCTGGCTCATTTTATGCTCTGTTTTCAGCGACTCTTCGAGCTTTTCGTAATTTGCCTTGTCGCTCAGGAAGTCGGGCACTACGGCTGTGCCGCCCAGTATGCCACCACCTGTGATGCCGATGCTGTGAAGGTTGGGATTCTTATCGTATTTTTCACCCATTGCTGTGACGAAATTTGCCCACCGGGCCAGATAAGTCGTATCCCAGAATATCGGCATCAAGTGGGGTTTACCGTCTAATCCCTGATACGAGAGCGATTTGACGCCGGCATCAAAAACCCATTTTGGCGTGTCTGAATCATTTTCGGTCCCCGATTGATCGAGCCCGCAAGTCGAGACACGTAAGATCAATGTTTTGTTGTTCTCTTTGCACACGTCGAGCACATTGTCGATCAGCTTCCAATCGTATTGGCCTTCGCTCGGTTCCAGATCTTTCCAGCTGATCAGTGTTGATATGCCGCTCACTTTGGGATTGGCCAACAGACCTTTCAAGAGTTCGGTGTCTTTGCATTCGTTGGCGGTCACTATGGCGAACAAACCGATTTCTTTATTGGGAATAGCCTGCAAGTCCGGCATATTGCCGGATTTAAATGACCTTTTCTTGATTGCTCGATCTTGTGATTGATTGAGATAATTTTTTTGCGGCATCGGGTTGAAATACTTCAACCATTCCACAGGTTTGGAGTCGGCCGTCGCCGGTAAATTTGCATTCAGGCAAATCAGTGCACCAGAAGCGATGAGAACAGCATTCGATTTTCTAGTTAAGTGCATAGGTTTTCTCAAATCACAAGCCAGACAACAGGTGTATGATTTTAGCAACTCAGCTGCCACAGAACCGTGACAAAGGTGTTGTCACCTTCGGAGTACCTTCATGAGCCTTACATATCTCGGGCACAGTGCTGTTCGCCTCGAGGTCGACGGCTTGAGCATATATGTAGACCCATATTTGCGTGATCCAGTCGACTGGACTAAGTTGCCGCAAGGCGATTTAGTGCTCTTGAGCCACGGACACTTCGACCACGGCGTTTTCATGTCGCCCAAACTATATGAATCCTGGCGTTGTCAATTCGCCGGACCGGCAGTGCTGATGCGCTGGATGACACGCAAGTATCGGCGCGTGATTCCGGCTGAAAATTTCATCTCTTTGGATCAGGGCGAGAAAATTTCGTTTCGCGGCGCTGAAATTCTGGCGACGCCAGCGCATCATCCAGTTAATCGGTTAGGCAAGACTCTGATCACGGTCTTTGCTCGCAGCTCTGCTCCCGGCAAGCCTGTGATCGGCTTTTACATCAATGGTTATTACCATTCGGGCGATACGATCTACACGGCAGAGATCGCTAAGGCGTTGAAGGGGTTGCCAGTACACACTGCTTGTCTGCCGATCGGGGGCAAGTACGCGGTAGCTTCTCCGGCCGAGGCCCTGCGCATCGCTGAAGAAATTGGTGCCAGTCGCATCGTGCCTCTGCATTGGCAAGCCCTGGTTGAACAAGTGCCTTTCCGCTACCAATCGTCTGATCTGGTGAAATTAGCTAAGAGCGAAAATGCCAAAGCGCAAATCTGCCCCTTGGCTATCGGTGAAGTGCTTGGTCCGTCCGCTTGATCGAGCGCATACAAACTTTTTACAGAATTTGGCAGATTTCAAAGCAAATCGAGTAAAAGCGTTAGTTAAGAAGCCCGATGGTGGGTAGAAGATCAGCATGGCGGATCTTTCGATCTGCTGTTGGTGGAAGTTCTTACTAAGTTCTTGTTCTTCCGATAATAATCCGGTGGGAGGTCCTCAAGTACCCCTAAAAAATAGGGCGGTTTGGTCCTAGAAGCCCGAACGGCAGGGGTATGGAGAAGATAAAACTTTGTATAAGTTTATTAATGTCCGCGCGCGTGATTGTCATTATGGTTTTGAAGACGTCATGCATTTACCATAAAATTGCAAAAACACGTTTGGGGTCTCCTGCATGTTTGGGTAGACCCAAGTATAATTCCGTTGGGTTCTCCGGCTTTGACAGGAGCGGTAGGGAGTTTCAAAGATGGGTAAGTCAGTAGGCATCGATCTCGGAACCACAAACTCAGTGGTCGCTGTGATGGAAGGTGGTCAGCCCACCGTGGTTTCCAATGCCGAAGGCGGGCGCACAACGCCGTCTGTAGTCGCATTTACTAAGTCCGGTGAACGTTTAGTTGGTCAGCTGGCCAGGCGCCAAGCTGTTTTAAACCCTGAAAACACGGTTTACTCCATCAAGCGATTTGTTGGTCGTCGGTTCAGTGAAGTTGATTCCGAGAAGAAAATTGTTTCGTACAAAGTGAAGGAAGGAAGTGATGGTGGCTGCAAAGTCGCCATTCAAGGCAAAGATTATTCGCCTGAAGAAATCTCGGCGATGATTTTGCGCAAGCTAAAAGAAGATGCCGAAAAATATCTTGGTGAGAAAGTCACCAGTGCAGTCATTACTGTTCCTGCTTACTTCAATGACTCGCAACGTCAGTCGACGAAAAACGCCGGCACTATTGCTGGTCTCGATGTGCTCAGAATCATCAATGAGCCGACAGCTGCAGCCCTCGCTTATGGTCTAGACAAGAAAGAAAACGAAACCATTCTTGTATTCGATCTGGGCGGTGGCACATTCGACGTTTCGGTTCTGGAAGTCGGCGATGGCGTTTTCGAAGTGAAAGCGACATCCGGCGATACGCACCTTGGTGGTGATGACTTTGACCATTGCATAGTCACCTGGGTAGCAGACGAGTTCAACAACCTGGAAGGCATCGATCTGCGCAAAGACCGGCAAGCCTTGCAACGTCTAACCGAAGCCGCAGAGAAAGCCAAGATCGAATTGTCATCAGTGATCGAAACCAATCTTTCATTGCCTTTCATCACGGCTGATGCAACTGGTCCGAAGCACTTGGAAATGAAGTTGACGCGGGCCCGATTCAACGAATTGACTAGACATCTGGTCGAAAGATGCCGGGCGCCGATGGAACAAGCGTTGCGAGATTCGAAACTCAGTTACGAATCTCTCGATGAAGTGGTTCTGGTTGGCGGTTCGACTCGAATTCCAGCAGTTCAGGAACTGGTCAAAAGTCTTACTGGCGGCAAAGAGCCTAACCAGAGTGTCAACCCTGACGAAGTGGTGGCAGTTGGTGCCGCGATTCAAGCCGGCGTTCTGGGCGGTGAAGTCAAAGGCGTGGTTCTCCTCGACGTCACTCCTCTCTCGCTGGGTATCGAAACCATGGGTGGTGTGATGACAAAGTTGGTCGAACGGAACACAACGATTCCGACCAGAAAGTCTGAAGTCTTCTCGACTGCCGACGACAATCAAACTGCAGTTGACATTTACGTCTTCCAGGGTGAAAGACCCATGGCTCGTGATAACAAGTTGCTCGGCAACTTCCGACTCGATGGAATTCCTCCGGCTTCCAGAGGACAACCAAAGATCGAAGTTACTTTCGACATCGACGCAAACGGCATCATGAATGTCACTGCCCGTGACCAGTCGACAGGCAAAGAACAGAAAATCACAATCACTGCCAGTACCAATATGTCCAAAGAGGACATCGAACGTCTGGTCAGAGAGGCGGAAGCTCATGCTGCCGAAGACCGCAGACGCAAAGAAGAAGCCGATGTGCGCAACGAAGCCGATTCCATCTGTTACTCGGTCGAACGTCACATTCGTGACCTCGGCGATCGAGTTACCGCGGGTGAAAAAGCTCGCGCTGAAATGCTCGTGACAGATTTGCGTGAGAAATTGAAAGATGACGCAGATCAAGAAACGATCAAGAGCATCATGAACGAATTGAGGGGAGCTCTTGTGCTCTTGCAACAAGCGGCTGCGACACGTTCCCACGAAGAAGGCGGCGAGGAATACGGCGCTGGTGGTGGCGGATATGGTGGCGAGGCCGGTGGTGGCGGATATGGTGCCAACGGCGGCGGCGAAGCCGGCTACGGTGGCGGCGGCGGTGGCTACAGTGGCGGTGGTGCATCTGACGAAGTTGTTGACGCTGAGTTCAGAGCTTCCGAAGAGTAACGCTTGAATCTCAAGTAATTCAGAAACGCAGGCAACAATGCTTGCGTTTTTGTTCTTGCGAACTCTCAAGAAGGTATGAAGCCAGCGCCTTTTTTTTGGCTTGACAACTTAATGTTTTGCCATGATAATGCGGTTTCGTGTCGCCCTTCATAGAAATTGCCAGCAGACCAATGCTCAGGTTAGGCTGCTTTCTGATCTATGTGTCTGTGATCGCAGGCCTCATATATGGCATGCAGTCACCGCTTCATCAGTAACGTGTCCTTGTGTTGTCTTGTCGGAGGTCTGTTTATGCTCAAATTTGGCTGCGCAGTTGTATACCTCTCCATGATTGCCGGAGCGGTTTACGGCTTTCATTGTGCGCAAGGAAGGTCGGCGAGCCATGTGATTGAGTCAGCATATTTGATTCAGCCCGCCGCCAATCAATCATGGAATGCTCGCAAGATCGATAATTCGGGTTGCGCTTATTACGGACTGTCTCGGTCGGGCTCAGCTGAGGCTGGGCAGCGGAACATTTATAGAAAGCCGCTGTCTGTTTTAAAAGGGGTATGATGATTTGTGGCAGCCGTGCCGGGCTCGGTGCGATTGTCGCGTTGTCAGAAGAGCCGGCAAATCGAACAATGACAAAGAGACAGCAAACAACTTTTCTTCTTTCTCTTGCGGTTTTGACTGTAGTCAACCCTCTCCCTTCGCCGGCAGCGCCGTCGCCGGCCCAGGGCAAGTCTGCGGTGGCCGTGTCGGCTGCCGCCGATCCTGACGCTAAAGCTCTGAGCGCCATGGAACGCAATTACTTCCAGAAGACATTCGATGCCGATCCTGCCGAAAAAAGATTGCAGCGTCTGGAGTTGTTTCTAACCCGCAGAAGCCAGGCCGGTACCGTTTCCGAGCGATTGGCAATGTTGCGCCAGGTTACCGGACAGCGTCGCAGTATGGCCGAAAAATCGCCCGGCAATGTTGGCGCAACTGCCAGCAGCAACGCCGATCTCGGCAAACTAGAACTGCTTATATTGAAGAAAAAATTTGCCAATCTCGACCAAAACGCTAGGCTGCTGGCCCTAGAGAAAAAGGTTTTTGGTGCAGGGTTTCCGGCTATTCCTGCTAAAGAAAGAATCAATCGCCTGAAGAAAACTCTTGGCGTCGGCGAATCAGACGTCGCCCAGATGCCGCCTGGCATGGTTCCTGGAATGCCA
>CAJCHQ010001039.1 GCA_903970295.1 Bryobacterales bacterium | reverse complement strand
GTCGATTCACTCGATCAAGCCCGCGACTCCGACCTTGTGATTGAAGCCATTGCTGAGGTTCTGTCGGTCAAGCAAGAATTATTCAAGAAATTAGACGACATTACTAAGAAGGAAGCGATTTTCGCCTCCAATACCTCATCGCTACCGATCACCTCGATAGCGGCCGCGACAAAACGCGCCGACCGCGTGATTGGTATGCATTTTTTCTCGCCGGCGCACATTATGAAATTACTCGAGCTCATCCCGGGCATCGACACTGCACCGAATGTGGTGCAGACGGTAAAAGAGTTCGGCGAAAAATTGGGTAAAACCGTGATCACCTGCAAAGATATGCCGGGCTTTATCACAACCAGGCTGGGCATGGTGCTCATGAATGAAGCGGCTTACGCCCTCATGGAAGGGCTGTCGACACCGGAAGAAATCGATCAAGGCATAAGCCTTGGCTACAACCATCCGATGGGACCACTGGCTCTGGCCGACTTCGTCGGCCTGGACATTTGCCTGCACGCCATGGAAACAGTGCATGAAGGTTTCGGTGATCCCAAATACAGACCATGTCCATTGATCAAACAGCTTGTCAGCGCCGGTCATTTGGGACGAAAAACGGGAAAAGGCTTCTACGAATACGGCGGTGCAAATTGATCCTATTCAGTTTATTTCTGGGCAGCACGCTCCTGATCGCGACCTTATTCGCATTGACATTCGCATTCTACACTTTCATTCGCTCGGTCGAAAAATCCAAAATCGCCGATCGCGATCTGCCATTTGTTTCGATTCTCGTGCCGGCTCGAAATGAAGAAGCGAAAATCGGGCGTTGTCTCGAGTCGTTGTTGCAACAGAACTACCCGAATTTCGAAGTGATCGTCATAGACGATCGCTCGACCGATCGCACCGGAGAAATCATCGAGGGATTCGCGCGCAAAGACAAAAGAGTTAGGTACGTCCAAGGCAAAGACGCTCCCGACGGTTGGATCGGTAAGTGCAATGCCCTGGCTCATGCTGTCGGGTATGCCTCGGGTGAGTGGTATGTTTTCACAGACGCCGACACCTGGCACAAACCAAATTCAATTCGCGACTCTGTTTCGCACGGCATCACAAATAAAGCAGATTTGTTGTCATTCGTACCCTTGCAGGAATTGGGCAGCTTCTGGGAGCGGCTGATCATGCCGGTTCTGCTTTGCACATTCCTGGTCGGCGACCCCTTCCATAAGGTCAACGATCAAAAATGCAAGATATACGCTTATGCCTATGGTCAATACATCCTCTGCCGCCGCAGTTCATATCTGGCAGTCGGTGGGCATCAAAGCGTGCGCGATGAAATCGTGGAAGATCATGCCCTGGGACGCGTGTTCAAAAATAAAGGCTACAAAGTTCTGGTCGGTGATGGCAAAACCCTCTATACAGTGCGCATGTACACGGACTTAATCAGCCTCTGGCAGGGTTGGACCAAGAATCTTTATTCCTTGATCGACAGCAACGTCATATTCATGCTCGGTATTGTCGCCGTGATCAACATCGCCGTCGTTGGCCCCTACCTCGAATTGGGCACAGTCTCTGCGATGTGGCTGTCAGGCGAAAATTCAACCGGGTTGGTGATTCTCAGTCAGCTCGTCGCCTTGCAGTTTTTGATGCTGGTTTTCTGGTACGGATTGACTCAAGAGCATCGTTCAGGTGTGAATTGGCTCAACTTCTTCACTTTGCCGCTTGGCAGTGTCGTCACCTCGGGATTGTATTTTCATGCGGCATATCTTGTTTTGAGCGGTACCCAGGTGAATTGGAAAGGCAGACGATATCGCGTCAATGCATCGAAAACAATTCAACCGCAGACGCCCAACAAGGTCAAAGCAATCGGCACCGAACCTACCGAGTAAATAATCAGGGCTTGGCGAACGGCTTGCCAAGCAGAATTGAGCGAGCAACAAATGGTTTCCAACGGTCACGAGAACAAAGGCCCGAGCATCGCCGAATTGCAGAAATTCGTCCGCGACAAGTCAAAAGTCGAGTTTCTCCTTTTGAACGGAGACAAATACAATGGCACACTGCGCTGGTTCGACGAATACTGCTACTCAATTTTGCAAGACGATAACAATCCCATAACCTTGCTCAAAACCGCCGTGGCCGGCTATCGACCAGCGAATAAACAGAAGAATTGAGCGCCACCGACGCAGGCGACAGATATGCAATCGATGTGCAAAAGCGCTGACGGGGCGAGTGTTATTCTCTCGTAGCCTCTTATATTATGTTAGACTTAAGCTGTCTACAGCTGATGGGCTGACTGATTCGACAGATTTGGTGGGTGCTACCTTGGGCAAGAATTGGTTCCGACAAGAAATAGGTATTGATCTAGGTACCGCTAACACGCTCATTTACGTCAACGAGCAAGGCATTGTGTTGCGCGAGCCTTCAGTCGTCGCTTTCGACGATCTCACCAACAACGTACTGGCTGTCGGTGAAGCAGCCCGAGCAATGATCGGTCGCACGCCAAAAGGAGTGCGGGCCACGCGCCCGTTGAGAGACGGAGTAATTTGCGACTTGCAATTCGCCGAAGAAATGCTCAAGCGTTTCATCGCCACAGTCACAGCCAGCAACGGGCTGATGATGAAACATCCCGACATCGCAATCGGAGTTCCTTCCGGCATCACTTCGGTAGAAAAGAAAGCGATCAGAGACGCTGCTCTCAATTCCAAAGCCGGGCAGATTTATTTACCAGAAGAACCGATGGCAGCCGCGATCGGCGCATCGCTGCCGGTTTCAGAGCCAACCGGCTCGATGATCGTCGATATTGGCGGCGGCACTACCGAAGTAGCAGTGATTAGTCTCTCCGGGATCGTCGTCAACGAATCGATTCGTATTGCCGGCGACGAATTGAATGACGCCATCATCCAATATTTGAAAAAAGTACATAGTCTGGCGATTGGCGAGCGCACGGCAGAAGAACTTAAATTCCGTCTGGGATCGGCCTACAAAACAGTCGAAAACGACAAGTACGACGTGCGCGGTTTGAATCTGATCAACGGCTTGCCGCGCACAGTAACAGTCAGTCGTGGTGAAGTGCGCGAAGCGATCGCCGAACCATTGAACGCGATTGTCGAAGCTGTGCGCCGCACTCTCGAGAAAACACCGCCCGAGCTGGCTGCCGATATTTTCAATCGCGGTATCGTACTCACCGGTGGTGGTGCCCTCCTGCAGGGGCTCGATGAATTAATCAGCAACGAGACTGAAGTGCCCGTATTTATTGCCGACGATCCGCTCTCATGCGTCGCTATCGGTACCGGCAAGATGTTGAGCGAGCCGTCTTATCGCCGCGTTCTCGAGCAGTCACTGTACCGACGATAAGGATAGCGCGGTGACAGGACCCGGCAGAAACCGCATCCCCGTAAGTTCAGAAGCAACAGCTGAGCTATTATTCCTGGTCATTCTGATCTGGCTTCTGGGCGGCCCGATTTCAGGTTCTGTTCTCAGCGTGCAGGCTTTCATCACTTCACTCTTTGCTAGAGGTGCAACTGAAGTGCGCTCGACTAAAGATCTGGCCAGTCAGGTTTTGCAATCATCCGAGCGCATTCGCACACTGGAAGCGAAATTGGCACAATCTGAACTAGAGAATGCCCGCATGAAACAACAAGCACGCGATACTAATAAGTTGCGCGCCTTGCTTGGTCTCAAACAAAAAAACGAGCGCCGCACAATCGCAGCTGAAGTAACCGAGCGCAAACCCGACAATTGGTTCCGCCGCGTTGTCATCGATAAAGGCGCGGCTGACGGAGTCAAAAAAGGCTCAGCCGTGATTACGCACGAGGGCGTCGTCGGTCAGGTCATGTCTGTTTCGGATCACGCAGCCGTCGTCTCCTTGCTTACCGATCCCGAACAACATCTGGGTGTAATGATTCAAAGGTTGCAGCTAACCGGCATTTTGCATGGCAGCGAATCGGGACCGGCCAAAATCGATTTCGTCCCGATCGGCACCAACGTCGACATCGGCGATAAAGTCGTTTGTGTCAGTAAGGGCGGCGTTTTTCCGGACAATCACCCGGTCGGCGTTGTGGTTGCCGTGCGTCGAGATGGCACGGGCGCCTCGCTGCAAATCGAAGTGCGACTTCTGGAAAATTGCTACGATTTGAGCCAGGTCCTGGTACTGACGCCAGAGGGTTAGTTTTTAACGCATGGCGATAGTTTCCTCACGCACGAGAAGAAGAGTCTGGGAGATCAGCCTGACGGCTGCCATCATTTGTTTCGCCTGGCTTTTGCAAGTGACGATTCTCAGCGGCATCGAATTGAAAGAAGTGATCTGCAGCTTGCCTCTGACGCTGACAATTGTTTGGGGTGCGGTATTCGGTTCAGCCCTGCCGGCCTTAACTCCGGAAGAGCTGAGAAGTACCTCGCTCTCGGAAGTGATGACCAGACAGGCCGTCACCGGTTCAATCAGCGGCAGTCTGGTTGGCGCCGCATTCGGTGCGCTCTATGCTTCTGTGATTCCGGTCTATCCAATTTGCTATCCTCTAATAGGATGGATCGCCGGTTATTTTTGCTTAAAAGATTTTTCCCAGGCGCCTTTGCTTGTTATTCCGCTGGTCTTTCTTTGCACAATCTTCGCCGAGACAATCATGGCCGGACAATTGGCACTCATTCAACGACCCGATGTTTTCCAGAATTTGATTCAGGTCGCTTTGCCCGAGGCGGCAATCAACAGCATCATTGCCCCCCTGGTCTTTTTTCCACTGCGCAGCTGGTGGGAATTCAGCAAACACTACATGGCCACGGCAGAGGAATAAATAAGCCTCAATGACAGATTCGAGCATTAGTTACCAGCCAGCCTTCAACCCGATGTTCAAAGTCGTCATCCTGGCTTGCGTGATTTTATTGGCCGTGAGCACATTAGTGGCCCGTTTGTGTTGGTTGCAGATCTTGCAAAACAATTACTACAAAGCTCAGGCAGTGGAAAATTCCACACGCGTCACTTTTTTGAGAGCGCCGCGCGGCATCATCTACGACCGGCACGGTCAGTTGCTCGCCACAAACAAACAATCACTTTCGATGATTGCGATTCCCATTCAGATCGAACATGCTCCCGACCTGGCCAATCGTCTGGCCAAAATTTTAGAAAAGCCAAAACCAGAAGTTCTCGCCAGTCTGCTCAAAGCCAAAGCCTCGAATTCAGTGCTTCCCGTCGTCATCGAGCGAGACTTGGATGTGGAGACAGTGAGCAAATTCTACGATCAGAAGCTGTTTTTGCCGGGCATCGACATCCTGCCAGACATCAGCCGCAATTACACGCAAGGTGTTTTGACCGCGCATGTGTTGGGGTATTGCGGTCAAATCACACAGTCTCAGCTCAAGCGCCATCCCGAAAGACGGATGGGTGATATCACCGGTCAAGACGGCATCGAAAGACTCTATGACTCGCAGTTGCGCGGCGTCGATGGCGAACAGCGTGTGCGCGTCAATGCGGTTGGTCAGTCGGTCTCAGTCGAGACGTCGAAGCCGGTCATTACGCGCGAAGCGAAGGCCGGTCAGCCGATTGTTTTAGGCCTCGATCTCGATCTGCAGAAGGCCGCTTATGATGCCCTCGGTGAGCGTTCAGGCGCTGTCGTTGCCATTGACGCACAAACCGGCGAAGTGATGGTGATGGTCTCGCGACCGAGTTTCGATCCCAACGTTTTCACCCGCAAAATTACACCGGCGGTTTGGAAGCAAATCAATGCCCCCGACCATCCTCTCTACAATCGAGCCATGTCTGGATACCCACCAGGCTCAGTCTGGAAAGCGATCACGCTCTTAGCGGCCCTGGAAAACAAAGTTGTAAAACCAGACACTAAACTGCAGGTCGGCGCCGGCATTAGTCTGGGTGGATTTTTCTTCGGTGACTGGACGAAAACATCAGGTCTTTTCGATCTCGTCAAATGTCTTGCCTGGTCGAGAGACTCAGCTTTCTATCAAATGGGTTTAAAGCTCACACCTGAACAGATTAAAGAATGGGGAGTAAAATTCGGCGCCGGCCGGCCGACCGGTTTGGAACTGCGACATGAAAGCGCTGGTCTGGTACCGGATTCAGAATGGAAAATGCGAGTCTGCCACGAAAAGTGGTATCCAGGTAACACATTGCATATGTCGATCGGGCAAACATATGTGCAGCTCACTCCTGCTCAGGGAGCGCGCATCTATGCCGGCATCGGCAATCGCGGACGAATACCCGATTTGCACTTCGTGACTAAAATCGGCGACCGCCAAATACCGCCACCGAAAATGGAGTATGTGAAAACGCACAAAGAATATCTCGATGTAGTTTTAGCCGGACTCAAGGCTGTGATCGCTAGCGGCACCGGCGGTGCCACTAAATTAGGGTCAGTCGAGGTCGCCGGTAAAACCGGGTCTGCCGAAGCTCCACCGGCAGGCAGCAAAACACATGCCTGGTTTTGTTGCTACGCCCCCGCCGAGAAGCCACGCATCGCTATTTCTTGCTTCGTCGAACACGGCGGTCACGGCGGCTCAGCAGCGGCGCCAATCGCCAAAGCAATATTAGAAAAATTCTTCGGCATCGATAATGGCAAACCAGTAACTCAGCCGCCCGGTGCAGCGAAAACGAAGGCGAAAGCCAAACATAAAGCCCATTAAATAAAAGTGGAACATAGAGCCCTGTCTGGCGTCTGGCGTTTGAGCAAGGTTTTCCGCGCTGGAGAAAACTATGCCCAAACTAAATTCCAAGTCCAGAAAGTCGAGCAAAGGTGGGGACAACTGCCACAACGGTCACAACACAGGTGAGCCGCGGCAGCCTTCTATTGAGCTGACTCAAACCACTGCTTGGGGCGAGCCCGCATCTGTCACTCTGGAAGTGACCAACGACAAAGGTTCTCTTTTATTGAGACAAAATACATATCAATGCGGCTCAGCTGCAGATGTCTTTTCGGCCTTGCAAAAACTGACCAAAATGTTGCGCAATCGAAGGCGTCGAGACAAGTCGCGCTCAACCTAAAATATTGCTCTCCTGCCCATATGCACCACATATAGGGGCATCTTGATGCTAGACAATTAGTAACTTTACAATGATAATGAACTGGTCAGTTGCTGGTGGAGGCAAAAATGTCAGTGGCGAAGTCATTATTTTCAGACAATGTTCAAGCCGACGTCTTGAAAAATCTCTTTGCCGTGCCCACCGCCCACGAAGCGAAAGAGCAACTCGAGCAAACTCAAGGCGGCTCCCCTGCTGAAGCCTCTGAACAGACAGACAACTCAGAGCAATCAGATGCTCAAAATTTCCAACCACCCAGAGAAAAAGCAGAAGGCTCCGAAGAGAGCGAAGACAATGAATTAGCTCAAGCAGAAGCGAAAGACATTTCGGCTGAAGCTGGCGAAGGCAGCAATGTTCAAATCGATCACATTATTCAAACCGAAGACAAATCAGATAGCACGCTGATATCCAAATCTGATCTCGTGCAAATTCTCGAAACTTTTGTCTCGGTGGTCATGGAAAATAAAGCCGAACAACTGCAGCCGCACGCTAATCTGCCGATGACATTGCAGTCAGACAAAAGCTTGCCGGCATCTGTGTCGGCGATGTTGGAAGGCAAGAACGCCGAGATTAACGAACTCAAAGGATTGCTGGTCGAAGCGCAAGGCACGATCATCAAACTCCTCACTGACCGGGTCGAAGATCGCTCAAAAATAGCCACGCTCGAATCAGAAATCCGTTTGCTGCCAGACCTGCAAAAAGGCATGGATCAATCTCGCATTCTCTCAATCAATTCTGAAAACATGAGACGTGACTTAAGTAAAGTTAAAGCTGAGCTCGATCGCCTGAAATCGGGCGGTACAGAGACTGAAGTTGTAGCCAGGAAACGCTCCGTCTGGACCAGTTTTAGACATTGGGTCGGCGGCGTCGAGCAAGAGTAATGCTAGGCTTGTCTTAGCAGAAGAAATCTAGCTGAAATTCTTCTCGGTCTCCCCGCAACTGGTGGTCCCTCTTGAGCATGGACAGACTGCAATGGTTCATAGTCGGCAACTTGCTAGGCATAGGCTTTCTCGTTGCCGGCATCTATATAAAGGAATCAGTCAGCAACCAAAAGCCCAGTCCGGAAACGATTCAATCGACCCCGAGAGCTCTGAATGCTCCAATCAACCAGCCCCAGGTCAAAGCCGAAACAGTGCAAGCAGTGGCGGCACTGCACGACATCGTCAAAGGCACCGTGTTGAAGAGCACGGACGTCTCCTTACGTGATGTCGAAAAGAGTCGCGTCCCCCCGGATGCCGTAATCAGAGTTCAGGATGCGATAGGCGGCACGACGACCTCCACTCTACTCGAAGGTGAGGTTGTCACAGGTGCCGATCTCGGTCGAAGTTCTAAATAAAGCGTACAAAGATTTTTGCCGTCCCTCCTATTTCCGGAAGCGGCGCGGTCAATCATTTGGTGCCAGAGAAATCGACTGCAGTCGAACCGGCACAAACATTTTCCACGCGGGGCTGAAGAAGGCGCATTTTCACGGTGCGTCTTCTTCGTTTAGCACCGCCACTGGTGTCAAACGAAAAATAGCGCCAAGCAAACGCCTGGAACTAAGGTCCAAAAATTGCACAATTCGGCAATTTCTGACGCAGGCGAGCAATGCCCATCTCGGTGGCACGCGTATCGCGCAACTCCAGGTGCTCTAGCTGCGGCAAGTTTTCTAAATGGGCAATACCGGCATCAGTGACCCCGGTACCGCTCAAGAAAATCGTTTTCAGGGAAGCAATCTTCAACAGATGCGGAAATACAGCATCAGTTATTTTGGTGTCACTGAGGTAGAGGTCAGTCAAAGTAGACAAACGGCTGAGGTGCTCGATGCCGGCATCTGAGATAGCGGTGAAAGATACGTCCAATTTCTGCAGTGCCGGAAAACCGCCAATTATCTGTAATCCCGTATCAGTGATTGGGGAAGGCAAATTCAAAATCTGCAGATTGGTCATCGCCGCAAATTTAGCGATGCCACCATCAGTGATGCGTGTTTTTTTTATGACCAGATTGACAATGTTGTCCTGGCTGGCGATTACTTCGGGGGCGTCGTCACCAATATCGGTGCCGGTCAACCACAGTGTTTGCACAGTTTGAAAACTCTTAGCTGCGGCCAACTCACGCACACCTAATTTGAGAAAATCGAGTCGCAATTCCAAAAGTTCCGGCATTGAATTGGCCAGAACAGATGCGCTCTGAGCAGTTTTCTCATTGAAAAAGCTGGCCGAGAAGTCGAGAGAATTGATTCTCGATAGATCTTCAGACGACATCGAGCTGAAGCCTTCCGTACCCAATTGGCCAAGCGCCAGTCCGAACAATTTGTCGGCTGCGAGTTTTACGTCAACAGTGCCTTTGGCATCGCCAATCCATTTGCGTTGATGAGGAAACGCGCGTTCAGCCACATAAAGACTGCCCAGCGAATGTTTCGCCGGAAACGTGACACTGAGTTCTTTGATCATAGAGACTGTTTCAACCACTAGCTTAAGCCCTACAAGATTTGATAGTTTCTGACTGGATACACCATCGAACCGGCAACAAAAGGCATACCTTACTAAATTACTACCGCGAACGCGGGTTAAATAGACACTCTCGATTCGCATTTCTTAAATGTCAACGCACATTTACTAGTCTGGGGGCGCCGGTTGAGGTTTGTCCGAATAACGCGGCAAAAGTTTAAGCAAATCGCTTCGTACTTCCTTACAATTTTGATAGCGCTCCGGCAGAGAAATCGCTGTTGCTTTCTTGATAATTGCGGCCAATTCTTCACTGACGCCCGGATTTTCGTCGGCCACACACTGCTGGCTAATTGGTTCGGGCTCCTCGTTAGTCAATAGAAAATAAAGAGATGCACCCATGGCATAGATGTCGCTCTGGACACATGCCTGGCCGCGAAATTGTTCGGGCGGAATATAGGCATGCTTGCCAACAACTGCTTTGGTCGTGTCGGCCTCCAGATGTTGGGCGACATTGAAATCAATCAATTTGAGGAAATCATTTTGATCGATGATCAAATTGTCGGGCGTAAAATCTCTGTGCACCACTTTTGGTTCTCGTTCATGCAAATAATTCAAGATCTCGCACATTTGCAGGGCGAGGTTAACGGTGCGTCCTTCTGGCATTGCTCCTTTTTCAGCGACAGACTGTTTTAAGGTTTTGCCCGTGATGTATTCTAAAACCAGATAGGCACGTTGATCTTCGACAAAAAAGTCATTCAGTTTGACAATATGTTCCTGGGCCAGCGAACGCAAAAGCTGAGCTTCTTGCTGAATGTGTTCGAGCACTCTCTTGCGCACACTGATACCGGCATGAGCAGGCAAAACAAATTCTTTGAGAACGGCATCCAGAGCAATCACCAGTCCACCACGGCCAGCGTGCCTCTCGATCGCTCTGTAAATGATCGCCTGACCGCCGGCACCAATTTGCTCGACTATCTCATATTTGCCCGACGCCAGGTGAGTGCCTGCAGAGAGCGCCGCGGCGTTGATCCGGGTTGAGGAGAGATTTAAGGCATCCATCCACAAGTCAGTGTAATCCAGCACTTTCATGGGCAAATTCAGTTCATCTGTAACACTGGCGTCCAGTCGATAGGATGGCAAGAATTTTTTGATCGCTAACTGCAGACGCTTGCGATCGTCGCTGGAGGCAATTGCAGCCAGCGGCAAAACCAGCTTCGAGCGATCGCTGGCAAACCAGCCGCGGCACAAATCCCATTGCAACACGGCCAGATAAAAGCGCGTTTTCGTGGGCATGCCGCGCGAAACAAAATTGAATTGAAGCGCTGTCTGCTTACCGCCAATCAAAAAACGCGAAGGCTCCACAGTCACGTAAGAAAGCCTGTCCCAGGCAAGCAATGGACTTTTCAATTGCAGAAAACTGTGGATCCAATGCAATCTGATCCCGGGGGCGGCCAACTCTATATGCGTGGGCACAAGCAGCAACGCCAGTGGCAGCACGGAAAGCAACAGCAAGCAAATCAGGCTTTCGATAGTGAAGCCGTGCATGATCAGAAGATAGGCGGCAACCATAGCAAGACATAAAGCGCCGACGAAAAAAGATTGGCGCTGCCAATCAGCCAGTCTTTTTCTAAGCACTCGACTTGGTTTGTAGCGAATCCAGAACTGATCGTAGTCTTCGCTCTTGTTTTTTCCCGGCGAAAAGAAATAACGCTCGGCTAATTGGGTCCTAGTCAGTGGTTTTTGGCTGGAATTTTCAGTCATGAGATTGGCATTTTCAATGAGCTGCCACTGCTCAGAGACTGAGCTAATTTCTTCAACTCGGCCGCTGATCCAATGCGCTGATCGGGGTCAACCGCTGTACAGTCGGCTACCAATTTGTCAATGGCGTCCGAGAGATCTTCCCGCACAACGCGCGGATGCGATTGGGAAAGCGCTTCCGGGTCAGAGCCCACGAGCAGAAAATAGAGAGTGCACCCGAGTGAGTAGATATCGCTGCGCGAATTAGCTCGCCCGCGAAATTGCTCGGGAGCGATGTAGGCCTGCTTGCCAACGACTGTGCCCGTCGCCAGCCCCAAATATTGATTGGCAGCGCCGAAATCAATCAAAAAGACTTGACCGTCCTCGCGCAAGATCAAATTATCGGGGGTGATATCGCGGTGCACAACTGGGGGGTAGTGATCGTGCAAATAAGCGAGCATATCGCAAATCTGCTGGGCATATTGGAGAACATTTTTCTCCGATTGAACACCGTTTTTGCGCACGATTTGGCGCAAGTTTTCACCAGGCACGAACTCAATCACCAGATAGTCTCGCCCGTTTTCTACGAAAGCGTCGAGGGCCTTAGCAATGCGCCGGTGACTGAGTTGCCGGAGAATCAAGGCTTCCCGCCTGAACAATTCTCTGGCTTTCGCTTTTGTCGCCGGTTCGAGACCGGGCGGCAATGCCGCCTCTTTGAGAACGACAAGAGACTCGTCTTTTTGCTCGGCCAGATAAACTGCCGACAGCCCTCCGGAAGCTAGATGCATCAAGATCGTGAAATTGCCGTCCTTCAGTTCTTGACCCTTATCGAGGGGCACGAAATTTGTGGCCGAGAAGTGACTTTGCAATTCGTCTTCCCACATCTTCGTATAGGAGATGTCGTCTAATTGTTTCTGGGTCAGCTTCTTGAGCTTACGTGGTGTCGTTTGCGGTGGCACGCGCGAGCTTGACAGGCACCAGGACTCGACGGCGGCAAATAATTTTTCGGCACTCTGTTTAGGCATGCGATTCAGATCGATAGTGGCGTGGCCGCCCGATTTGAAATAAATGAAAAGTTTTTTTCTG
>CAJCHQ010001038.1 GCA_903970295.1 Bryobacterales bacterium | reverse complement strand
AAGCCCAATATTCAGATCAAAGTCTTCACGACCAGACCCGATACCGTATTTGGTGTCAGCTATTTGGTCCTGGCGCCGGAACATCCGCTGGTCAAAGAACTGACTATAGACGAGAACCGCGAGCGAGTCACGGCTTACGTCGAGCAGACCAGCCACAAAACAGAATTGGATCGCCAGACCGGTGAGAAAGCTAAAACCGGCGAGCCGCTTGGCACCTTCGTCGTCAATCAGTTCAATGGTGACATCGTACCGATCTGGGTAGCTGACTACGTCTTGATGAATTACGGCACGGGCGCAGTCATGGGCGTACCCGCTCACGACGAGCGCGATTTTGAATTCGCCAAACTTTTCGGCTTACCGGTCAAAGAAGTGATTTCAGCGGACGGAAAAGCCAGTGCCGAGTTAAAAGCGGCCTATCTGGAGCCTGGCGTGTTGGTTCAATCCGGTCAATTCAACGGTTTGCCGAGTGCCGAAGGTAAGGAAAAAATCACGCGCTGGGCGGAAGCCAACAAATTCGGTGCCGGTCGCATCCAGTTTCGTTTACGAGATTGGTTGATCAGCCGCCAGCGCTATTGGGGCTGTCCGATTCCTTTGATCTATTGCGATCAATGCGGCATTCAGCCTGTGCCCGAAAAGGATCTGCCGGTCGTTCTTCCCACCGATGGCGTCGACATTACAGGCGAGGGCGGCTCACCGCTTTCGCGCCTGGACAGTTTCGTCAATGTTGATTGCCCCAAATGCGGTGGCAAAGCCAGGCGCGAGACTGACACCATGGATACTTTCATCGATTCGAGCTGGTACTTCTTTCGCTATGCCGACGCCCGCAACGAGAAAGTTGCTTTCGACCCCAAGTTGGTCAAGCACTGGTTGCCTGTCGATCAATATGTGGGCGGAGTCGAGCACGCCATTTTGCATTTGCTCTACTCACGCTTTTTCACCAAAGCGCTCAGGGATATGGGGCTGGTGTTTTGCGACGAGCCCTTCACCAACCTCTTATCGCAGGGCATGGTGACTAAATTCGCGCCGGCTAGCGGTCGCATCGAAAAGATGTCCAAGTCCCGCGGAAACGTCGTCGGTACGACAGATTTCTTCAAAAAATACGGCGCCGACGCCGCACGCCTTTTCACTCTTTTTGCCGCGCCACCGGAGCAAGAACTCGAGTGGTCGGAAGATGGCGCCGTCGGTCAATACCGTTTCCTCTCGAGAATCTGGCGCCTGGTCGGTGATTTCATCGAAACCGGGGCGGTCGGTTATAGCACCGAATATGATACCAAGCTCGACTTCCAGGCGCTGCCCGCTAAAGATCAATCACTGCTCAAGCGTGTGCACAAAACGGTCAAGGCGGTCTCGGCTGATTTGAGTTCCGAGCGCTACATTTTCAACACCGCGATCGCACGCTGCATGGAATTGGTCAACGAACTTTATAAATATGTCTCCGACTCGAGCGTCGGTCAAAACGGTGCACCGGAGAATGGCGCGCGCATAAGCGCATCCGCTCAGAGCGGCTCCGGTGAGAATGGCGCCGGTGGCAACGCTTCGTCGGCAAAATCATTCTCGCCGCAAGAAAAAGCGCTGCTTACTTTTAGCGTCCGTAACCTCTTGCTCCTGTTAGCACCGATGGCCCCTCACACCTCCGAGGAGCTGTGGCAAGCGGCCGGCTTTGGCGGCGCCGATAAAAAATCGATCCACGTCACCAGCTGGCCCACATTCGACGAGGCTTTAACTGTTGACAATGAAATCGAGTTGGTTCTCCAAGTGAACGGCAAGATTATCAGCAAGGTGGCTGCCCCGCGCGGTTTGGGCAAGCCAGAGGCGGAAGCCATGGCCTTATCAGACGGCAAGATTATGACCAAGATCGAGGGCGCCACCGTCCGCAAAGTGATTGTCGTGCAAGACAAGCTTGTCAACGTGGTACTTTGAAAGTAAGGCGCAAGATTGTTATCAACTTGCACCTGATTTTTTCCAGCCCGGGTTATCCTTTTAAACCAATCGGTAATTTGGGAATACTAAGGACGGTTACTTAAAACTATATTAGGCGGAATGATGCTTCAAAATCACCAGCAGCCAGCGGGCGTACCCAGTCAAATCGAAATCGAAGACCGACCGGCGCCGCCAATTTTAACGGCGTGCCTGATCTTCGGCATTCTCATTTGCTACGTCATGGCCGGCAAGACGGTCGAAACCTGGTTGACCGCTAATTGCTGGAACTCCTTGAGAATTAGCGGTTTACTCAAGTCGGGCGGCTTCATGGACATCGGTAAAGCCCTTGTCTACACCAATCTAGCCAGCTTCAACATGATTCACATGGCGCTTTCGATTTATTTCTTCAGCGTCTTTGGCGCCCACCTCGAGGCCAGGCTCGGCAGCGGTCGTTTTCTCTTACTACTGATGGCAGCCTTCACCTTACCGATGATCACCATGCAGTTCGACGGCATGAGTTCGCCTGACACTACCTTTTTCGGCTCCCTCTGGTTGGACTTCGCCTTCATCGGCGGTTACCTCGTCCTGCCTCCTGTGCCCCTTAAGAGATTTGGCGGCGGTAATGTTCAGGCAAAAAACCAGATTTTCCGCAGGGAAGAGAGAGCCGATCCACGCTCCAAGTGGATTCGCAACCCCTGGATCTTTGTCGGCGTCTTCGCCGTGTGCCAGACCTTCTTCCATTTCTGGTGCGCCACCGGCATCATCAACCCTGTGGACCCTGGCAAGTTTCTTCTCATTCCCTTGAGTGAGAAGGGTGGCAGCCTTTTCGATACCTTCCGTCTCTTGCCTGCTTTGATCGCTTTCGGCTGCGGCTATGGCGTCGCTCAAATGGCTGTTCACAGCGCCGGTCAGGCTTACAAGGAAGGCCCGATGGTCGTCGCCGCTCTCAAGCGCTATCGCGAATTGCTCGATCTCGACGTCAAGCATGAAGAAGCTCTGCGCGGAACCGCTCGCACACTTGGTCTCTCCTACGAGAAAGTGCGCGACATGATTCAGCGTAATAAAGGCAAGTTACGGGTCAAGTAATTTAAAAACCGATAACTCTTGGCTGGCAGAGGGGTGTTAGTATAGCCATCTCTTGACCACGTACAGGAAAGCCTTATTGAATTCGCCTCAATCATCGGGAAATACACCACCTGAGCCGCTGAAGCTTACGGACAGCGCGGGCAATACTGTTTCCGAGGCAACTCCCGACTTAGTTATTCGAAAAATCAGCTGGATGCGCATCCTCCAGGTAGTTCTGGATGCAACTTTGATTTCGCTGTCGTTCTTCCTCGCTTTCTTGATTCGTTTTGACGGATGCCTGGTCGGTATGCACCAGGGCTTCGCTTATATTCATCAACTCCAGTGGTTGCTACCACTGGTAGTGTCAATGCGCTTGCTCGCTAACTACTTCTGCGGTGTTTACAGACGACTCTGGCGCTACACCGGCTTGACCGAAATGATGGAGCTCGGGCTTTCCGTCCTTTCTGTCACCACCATTCTTTTTGTCGTTCGCGCTTGCGGCTGGTTGGGGGTTGAAGGCAATCAGCTCTCCTACGGCATTATTTCGATCGACGCCTGTCTTTGTTTCATTATTCTTGCTGGTCCGCGCGTGCTCAGGCGACTGCAGACCGAGCACGACCAGAGGCGGCACTGGCGCCAACCTGTTCGTCGGCGAGCGTTGCTCGTCGGTGCTGGAGACGCCGGTATGCTCGTTCTGCGCGAACTCAATCAGCGTTCGGACCTGGGCGTAGATGTAATCGGTGTTCTGGATGATGATCCAGAAAAGCTCAAAAAGCGCATCGGTAATCTCACCGTATTTGGTACCACTCAGGATTTGCCGAAGCTGGTGGAAAACCTCTTCATCGATCAGGTGATAATTGCGATTCCTTCCGCACCACCGGCTGAGATCAGGCGGATCGTCGATGTTTGCCGCAAAGCCGAAGTGGAAACAAGAATTTTGCCTGGGCTCTTCGAGTTGATTAATGGCCGAGTGAGCGTCAATCAATTGCGCGAAGTTTCGCTTGAAGACTTGCTTGGTCGCGAACCTGTCAATCTCGATACGGCCTCGATTGCTGGCTACATCGAAGGGCGCTGCGTGCTCGTCACAGGGGCCGGCGGATCGATCGGCAGTGAATTGTGCCGCCAGATCTTGCGTTTTCAGCCGAAAAAATTGTTGCTTCTGGGCAAAGGCGAAAACTCGATTTTTGCCATTCAACAAGAGCTGCAGAGCCGTCCGGAACCGGTGGAAGTGGTGCCGATTATCGCCGACATTCGCGATCAGCAAAGACTCTTCAATATCTTCACCAAGCATCATCCGCAAGTGGTCTTCCATGCGGCCGCCCACAAGCACGTGCCATTGATGGAGTTGAATGTGACCGAGGCGATCACCAACAACATTCGAGGCACGCAAAATGTGGCCGAGCTTTCGGCTGAATTCTCAGTCGAAACATTTGTCCTGGTGTCGAGCGACAAAGCAGTCAATCCGACCTCAGTCATGGGCGCCACCAAGCGCCTGGCTGAGCTCGTCGTGCAAGATTTAGCCAGACGCACTAAAACAAAATACGTCGCTGTTCGCTTCGGCAATGTCCTGGCCAGCCGTGGCTCGGTCATTCCGCTCTGGCGCCAGCAAATCGCGGCTGGCGGTCCAATTACGGTAACTCATCCAGACGCCACTCGTTATTTCATGTTGATTCCAGAGGCCGTGCAGCTGATCATGCAGGCGGGTGCTCTTGGCAGTGGCGGCGA
>CAJCHQ010001037.1 GCA_903970295.1 Bryobacterales bacterium | reverse complement strand
TATGCGGCTCGTCATATCGCCGTCAACCTGATTGCCGCCGGAGTCGCCGATCGCTGCGAAGTGCAGATCGCATACGCCATTGGTGTTGCCCATCCGGTGTCTGTTCATGTCACGACCTTCGGCACCGGCAAGATATCGGATGACGAAATAACCGATATGGTCAATAAACTCTGGGATCTCCGGCCGCGAGCGATCATTTCCGCTTTCGAACTCAACGATCTGCCCCGCCAGCGCGGTGGCACGTTCTATCAGAATGTCGCCGCATACGGTCATTTCGGACGACCCGATTTGCAGTTACCGTGGGAAAAACTAAATCGAGTGGATGAAATAAAAAAGTCTCTCGGCAAAGTTAAGGCAGCCAGTGCATGATGCGTAGGCTCAGGCTGGGTATGGCCATTGTCACCGTATTTGGTGGCATATGGCCGGTCTTGAGTCTTGCTCAAATCGTTGGACCAGCCCCTTTGCCGCTCAACCCCGAGGTGGGCAACGCCCGCACGATCAGCCCAAAAGCGCTCGGCATCGAAAACTATCCGAACCTGCGCCTGCAAGGAGTGATCGCCGATGATGGAGAGAGTACGCCAGGACGGGGCCCAATTCTGGAAAAAATGCCTAGAGGCGCAACTCTGATAGCGCCTCTGGTTGAGACTGAGATTGCCACCGGCTTCGGCACCGTTTTGCTCAAACGCAATTCGCTTGCTCTGGTTGTAGCGACGAGCCGTTCGCTCTCGGTATTCGACTTCGAAGACGAGCACGATGGAGTGGCTATCGACGTCGACGGACGCAAGGTGACGCTTTATCCGGGCTACCACGCGACCGTGACCGGCTACCAAACCGATCGTTTCGAGAACGTCAATCCGGCAACGTTCGTGGGTTATAAAAAAATGCGCAGCGAAACTATTGGCGAAAAATTCAAAGTGTTCGAAGCCGAATTCAATATTATTTCGGCGATCAATGGTATCGAAGTCCTGCGCCGAATTATGGCCAATCCGGATCATAAAGAAAAGCATCTGTACGACCGCCTGCTAAAAACGGCCGCAGTCCAAAGAGCAGTGGCAGACGGCGCCGGACAGACCTATCAAATCACCGCGGGCCCGGTAATCATCGATTTCATGCGTGAGTAAAGACGCGAAATATCCCCGTGCTGGCACTCTTAACGTTAAGAGGACGATCTGCCCCGGGAACCATCTTTCGGTCCGGCGCCAAGAATCGCTATAATAACAACGGAATTGGGCCTCAAGCCCCGATGCGGGGTCATTTACTGGCGCAGAGCGGGGCTTATCAAATAGGAATTCAATGTCAACAGGGACGATCACGGTCAATCCTGACTCTCCAGAGCGCTTTCTGGTAGAAATCGCCGAGGGAGAAACACTGGAGATTGGCCGTAAAGCATCTATCGACGGCAAACGCAAACTGGTGCTCCCTTATCCGGAAGTTTCAAGTAAGCATGCCGAGATCCGTTCCAAACCCCAGGGTTGGACAATTTTGGATTCGGGCAGCACGAATGGCACATCACTAAACGGAATGCGCCTGGTCGCCGGCAAAGAATATTCGCTCAACTCTGGTGACCGGGTGGAAATTGCCCAATATGAGTTGATCGTCTCACCGCCTAACATCATTCATCAAATAGAAGACCATTCCGAAATCGATGATGCTCAGGATAGAACGCAATTTCGCATCAACCTGATCAACGCCACAATCCTTGTCGGCGACATCAAAGGCTTCACCAGTCTGATGGAAGTCTATGCCACCGACCCTTCCAAGGTAATGCAAGCGGCCCAGCAGGTTTTCGAGGCCATGAGCGAATTGATTCGCAAAAATTACGGGCAGGTGGAAAAAATTGCCGGCGATGCGATCATGGCTTACTGGCATGGCGATGACTCTATATCCGGTGCAACCATGCAAGCTTATCAAGCTTGTAAGACAGCTATCGACCTGCAAGCAATCGTGAAAAGAATGGCCAATGAACGAAATTGGCCCTTCCCTCAGCACCCACTTCTTTGTGATCTAGCCCTGGCCACCGGACCTGTCGCCGCTGGCGCCATCGGTCAAGGCAACGCCAATCCAGCTCTTCTGGGCGACACCGCCAATCTAGTTTTTCGCCTGGAAAAACTGATCACGGATCCAACTATCGGTGACATTGTCGTCGAATCCCAGACGTATCATTTGGCCAAGAGTCATTTCAATTTTGAACCAATGGGACAGTTCAACGTCAAAGGAAGACAGCGACCGGTCGACGTCTATCGACTGCTAAGCCCCATCGCAGAGGTCTAAGCAATGGCGGCGCGAAAGGCGTTATCGAAGGCAGTCGGCAAACTGATGCTTGGCCGTTTGGCGGGGCTGGAACTCGATGATCACTCCCGCATGAATCTTGCCGATGGTATTATCGGTGGTGCAGTGCTATTCAAGGAAAACGGTCGCGATCTCGATCAACTGCAAAAGCTTTGCGATCAAATAATTCAAACCGCGCACCACAAAGCAATTATCGCCGTCGACGAAGAAGGCGGTGCCGTCCAACGCTTCGACCATATCCTCACGTCGATGCCTGCACCGATGGCGATTGCAGCCACGGGAGAACCGTCCCTGGTGACTGACTTGAGCGGAGCAATTGCCAGACAACTGCATGCCGTCGGCTTTAATTGTCTCTTGTCGCCGTGTCTCGATGTGCTCACTAACGCCGTCAACCAGGTGATTGCCACCAGGGCTTTTTCGGACAATCCGGCTAGAGTTGCCGACCTTGGCCGTCGAGCCATTGAAGCTATTATGCAAGCAGGTATCGTGCCAGTCGGCAAACACTTTCCCGGTCATGGATCGACAATCGAAGATTCGCATTTGGGATTAGCCGAAAACAAAATGGAAATCAAAAGTCTGTGGCAGATCGACCTCGTTCCGTATCGACAATGCCTGGACATATTGCCAGCGATTTTGCTCGGTCACGTCTGGCTCAGTTCGGTCGACGAAGAACGGCTTCCAGCAACACTTTCACGCCGAGTCACCGGGGATATTCTACGCGCCTACCTGGGCTTCAAAGGCGTAATCATGACAGACGATTTGGTCATGAAAGCGATTACTGAAACTTGGGGTTTACCTGAAGCCTCGGTCTTAGCTCTGGAAGCCGGAAGCGATTTGCTCCTGACCTGCGCTGGGGCTGACGAAACAGCAGAAGTCAACGCCTATATCGTCAAAGCCATAGAAAGCGGCCGCCTCTCGGAGACGAGAATTAAAGAGTCAATTGAAAGAGTCGAGTCGTGCTTTCCGATCTTGGACATCGAAGCACTCGAACCGAAACGCAAACACCTGAAAAAAATGATCAGCGACGCCAAATCCCCCAGTTTGGCGGCTTCTGTGTGCGCTGTCAGTGTCCTTCGTGGTACCGTTCCCGATGTCGGCTCCGGGAACTGGATTGTGCTCGTACCCAATCATGCTCGCTACTCAATGCGATTAGTACAGCATTTGCGCGATTGCCTGAAGAAAAATAAGTTCGCCAGGAAGGATAAATATCTCAATCTCCAGTTCACTGAGATCCGCTACAGCGTAGACCCATCTCCAGAAGAAGCGAAACAAATTGCCAGCGAATGCGCCGAACGCAATTGCATTGTCCTCACTTATCGCAGCTTGAGCAATCAGGGACAAATTTTGCTCGGCGCCCTGATTGCTGAAAATGCCAGAGAAACCGTTGCCGTATGCACAGATGTTCCGTTCGACCTCTTAGGATTGCCCCGATTCGAAAACTGCCTGGCTACTTTCGACCCCTCGGATCAAGCCATGCAAGCATTGGCGATGGTTATTCTGGGCGGGGAAGAAGTGAAAGGACAATGTCCGGTCAGTCTGGAATTTCAGCTGGCCAGTGGTCCTTACAGTTAATCGGCACCTTGAAAAGATTCTCCACGAACAAAATATCGCGTTTCGCGCACATCTCCCATATATGGGCATAATGTGGACAGCCTGGATTTTCCAGCATACTTGTGCAGAGGCAAAACATGAATCTGAAGCGTCAAGGCGAAGCGTGGTTGGATCGAATTCTAAAATCGATCGTTATATTTGCCATCGTCGGTTTAGTAATCCTCTGCGCCGGCGCATACCTGGTCAACAAAATGTTCCAGGATATTCTCAGTAATGTCACCAATCCCGGTGGCACTCCAACAACCCATTCCGGGACGAAATAGGATAGACACTGATTGCCTAACTATTCTAAGTTCTTAAGCAGCCGGTGATGCCGGTAAGGCAACGGCTCCAATCGGCGAGCGCGAATTCTTGGGCATCGCATAAACGGCAAACTTCTTGGAGTCAGAAGCTATTTCTAATTTCCCATGGTGCATCAGTTCGTAGATCGCTTCGAGAAAAACGATGCGTTCGTGGTCTGGACTGAAATACACGTCCGGACCGCATTGCAAAAATTCACCCGATGATCCGTGGATTTTAAAAATCTGTCCATGCTGTTTAACACCCTCAACCAAAGTAGCCATAGCACTTTGTACGGTGACACTGTAACGATCCGAATCGCTCAGTTCGTAGATCCCCAGCACATCATTTTCCACGACCATCCTTAATTTGCCTGCCAGGTAAAGTGAGTTGAATGCCTCGAGATAGACTGTTCTAAGCTCATCTGGTTGAACGTATGAACGACGGCCGACGATAAACTCGCCAGTGACGTTCTTCATCTTGCATAGCTGATTACGACCCTTGCCAGTCTCGCGCAAGAGTTCACTGGCAGCCTCTTCAATCTCTATATTGTTCATGCTTCACCGATCAAAAAAACGCTTTTCTTCACTCAACCCCTGACTTGAAAACCGGGAAAAGGTTCCGCTCGAGCTGTAAAAAAAAACGTGTCGCGGGCACCATTCGGAGCACCTGAAATACACGGCCTTAGCCAAAGACGTGCTAGTCTAAACGCTGGCCGTTAATAGGAGTGCAAAAATGTTTGAAACCATTTTCAAAGGTCTGACTGGGCGTTGGGGCATTCTGGCGCTTTTAGTAGCGATGACACCAACCGGCAGAAAATTCGCCAAAGCTGCTGCTCGTGAAGCAATACGCGCTGGGATTGTGGCCACCGATAAAGTGAAAGAGATCGCCGCCGAAATCAAAGAAGAAAGCGGAGACATCGTGGCCGAGCTGCGCGAAGAACGGGCCCGCACTATCGATAATAACGGTTTAGGCAACGGCAAAACCAAGAGCCAAAAAGAGGCGGCAGGCAGCTGACTTTTCACCTAAGCAGGCGAACTCGCTCGCCGCAGCCGATCGCGAATGCCAGTCCACTCGGGTGTATCCGGCGGTTCCTCAACCACAATCAGGTCCTTCTGCAATCGGTCGATGGCACGCAGATTGGCGTAAATTCGTTGCGCGTACAGGGACGGGTCGCTCTCGGCGACAATCCAATCACCTGGTAAGACATTGTTCGCTCCAGACGTTGCAAAAGCAATTACGACGATAGAGTGAAGATTACCGCTCTCGGCGATCTCGGCGATCTTTTCCGCCAACAAAGATGATGGCACTAGAGCCATTGGTGTTCTCGGTGCGTAATGTTTAGGCAGAGCGCCTGGGACACGCAGTAGTTGTTGCCCGGTCTCTGAAGACGGGGCTAACCCCTCTGTCAGTAAGTCCTGCTGCAACTTCGCTCCGGCGGCGCGCAAAGCCTGAACAATCTGCGATTCCATGATCATGCCCGGGCGAAGAATTTTGAGGATCCCACCGGAAAGGTCGACAATAGTCGATTCGATGCCAACGCGACATGCTCCCCCATCGAGAACCAGTGAAACTTCTCCAGCGAATTCCTCTTCTACGTCCTTTGCCACAGTCGGTGAAACATGACCGAATTTATTGGCCGAGGGCGCCGCTACTCCTTCGCCAAACTCTTTCAGCAAGGCCAGTGCGAGGGGATGTCCAGGCATGCGCAAGCCTACCGCGAGCTGCCCTCCAGTCACTTGATCCACGGCTTTTAGGCTCCGCCTCACAATCATCGTTAAAGGACCCGGCCAGAATGCTTCCGCCAAAATCCAAAAATGGTCCGGCACATCCACAGCCCAATCTTTAACTTGCTCGAGCGCGTGCAAATGGACAATCACCGGGTGTGATACCGGTCGTCCCTTGGCCGCATAGAGCTTAGCCAATGCTTGCATGCTGGTGGCATCTGCTCCCAGACCATAAACGGTTTCAGTCGGGAAAGCAACCAACTCACCCTGACGGAGAAGGGCAGCCGCTTTCTTAATCAGAGCGTCGTCAATTTGCAAGACGATGTCAGTCTTCCTTGCCGGCCAGCTCGCCCCGCAGTGCCCATGGATTGGCAGCGATAATGCGCACATCGACGAGCTCACCAATTAAATTCTCGGGCCCAGCGAAATTGACGATTTTATTCGTGCGGGTGCGACCCATCATGCGACCATCGCTTTTTTCACTACGCCCTTCAACGAGAATTTCTTCGGTGCGATCGAGATAGCGCTTGTTTCGGCGATGGGAGACTTCACTCACGACTGAATTGAGAAATCGCAAACGTTCGTATTTCTCTTCCTCCGGCACCTGTTCTTCCCAATTTGCTGCCGGCGTATGGGGCCGTGGGGAATAAGCGGCAGTGTTACAAGCGTCAAAGCAAATCTCTTCAACCAGCGAAATCGTGTTCATGAACTCTTCTTGTGTTTCGCCGGGGAAGCCGACAATCAAGTCAGTCGTTATAGCCGCGTCAGGAATGCGCTCACGAATTTGCTCGACCACGCGCCTGTAAAAATCGACATTGTAGCCCCGAGCCATCCGCCTGAGCGTGCGATTGTCACCGGCTTGGATCGGAATGTGGAAATATTCGCAAGCATTCGGCACCCGGGCGACTGCGTCTATGATCTCGACCTTCAAGTCTCGCGGATGTCCGGTAATGAAACGCACACGCTTAATTGCTTCGACATTGCCGACTTCTTCTAATAAATTGCCGAGATGGCATTGCGGGTCGAGATCGTGACCATAAGCTGTCACGTTTTGTCCAAGCAGAGTCACTTCTTTGTAGCCGACACTAGCCAGTTCACGAATCTCGTCCACAATCACCGCCCGCGCGCGACTCTTTTCACGTCCGCGAACGTAAGGAACGATGCAATAAGTACAATTGTAGTCGCACCCATAGATGATTGAGACCCAGGCGCTTATCTCACTTTGCCTGATCACCGGCAACTCGGGCAGATCTTCGGGAAGTTCTTGAAAGACTTCAACGACTGATTTACCGCTCGTAACTGCCTGCATAACAAGATCGGGCAGGCGGTGCAGATTGTGCGTACCAAAAACGATATCCACGTAAGGAGCGCGTTTGATCAAATCGGCGCCTGCATCCTGAGCTACACAACCGCCAACTGCAATCTTCGTGCCCGGACGGTTGTCTTTGATTTTGCGCCAGGCGCCAAGATAGCTGTAAACCTTATCTTCCGCGCCTTCGCGGATGGCGCAAGTATTGAGAATCATCAAATCCGCCGCCTTTAACTCGGCGGTTTGCGCATACCCTATTTCATCGAGGAGACCGAGCATGTGCTCTGAATCAGATTTATTCATCTGGCAACCGAAGGTCTCGATGTAAACAGATTTGGTTTTGCTAGCCACTAAAGAGGACGACATTTGAGCTCCATTGAGGAGACGGGGCAATCGACGAGTTAGCCATTTTAACATTAAATCCAGAGCTGTCCCGCCCATTTGCCAACCCATCTTTACAGCCAGGCGATCGGCTGCTATGTTGGAAGAACGATTCTCATGTTTATGCGGAACATTACTAAGAATCGTTCATGATGAACCTGCGAGGGCTGCTTCAAGTCTTGGAAGCGGCCCTCATTCTTTTTTTCCCGCCCAAGATTACGAACTGACCAGCAACCCCTGGATCAAGATATCGTCTCCAAGCCGCGTCTGTCGGACCGACGACAATTCGAGCGCTTGCTCCAGATCCACAAAATGCTTACTTGCCACTCCTGGTTTAGCTTCGACATCGCCAAGAATTTTCGGTGCCACGACCCAGTGCACTTCGTCTACTAATTTCTCGGCAAGCAAAGATGCCGAAAGTGCCGCACCGCCTTCACAAAGCACTGTGTTTATGCCTTTTTCGGCAAGCGCAGTCAGCACCGCGCGCAAATTCAACCCACCACCGTTATCGGAGGAACCGGTGGCAACCAATTCAACCGAATCCGGAAATTTCTTACCACCATCAGTTTTTGCTTGCTCCGAGCAAAAAATCAACGAGCGCCCGGATGAACCCATCTTGCAGATTCGAGCCGTCGGCGATATAGACAAATTAGTGTCGACAACTGCTCTGAGCGGGTCTCGACTGCGCGACACTTCGCGTACGGTCAAATTAGGATCATCGGCTTGCACTGTGCCACGGCCGACCAGGACGCAATCGATCTTATTGCGCAAATCATGAACATATTGGCGAGCTTCAGTGCCTGTCACCCAACGACTTTTGCCATTGCGATCGGCGATCCTGCCATCGAGGGTGGTGGCAAGCTTCAAAACCACCCACGGCAATGACTTCGTCACTCGACTGACAAACCCGCGATTCAAGTAGTAACATTCGTCGCGCATAATGTCGACGATCACGTCCAGACCCGCATCCCGCAGCAGTTTAATGCCACTGCCATCCACTTTCTCGTTCGGATCCTGCATACCAATCACTACACGTTTGACACCGCTGGCAACGACTCTTGGCGCGCATGGCGGTGTACGACCTTGATGATTACAGGGCTCGAGATTGACATACAACGTCCCGTCACGCGCCGATTCACCGGCTTCTTCCAGCGCTAAAACTTCTGCGTGAGGCTCGCCGGCTTGCCGATGGAATCCGCGCCCGACAATGATGCCGTCTGTGCTGACCACAATCGATCCGACCATCGGATTAGGAGCAGTGCGACCTTCTCCCTGCCTGGCCAGAACCAGGCAAATGTTCATGAAGTCTTCGTCCCATCGAGTTGGTTTCGTTTCCATTGCTTACCCGAAAAATACTTCCGCCACTTTATACAATTCCATGTCCAGAGTTTTTAAACCTTCGACTGCTTTTTCAATTGGTACATCGGAAACAACATTACCCGATAGCGATACCATTCGACCAAATTTTCCTTGCAGAACCAAATCAGCGGCATGGACACCAAATCTTGTCGCCAACACTCGATCGTAGGCCGTCGGGGAGCCGCCCCGCTGAATATGACCAAGGACCATGGCCCTCGTTTCGAAGCCAGTTTCTGCCTCGATCAATTTGGCCAGACGTTCGCCGACTCCACCGAGTTTGACATGATCGAATGCATCCAATTCGTCAGTCTTCAAAGATTCCTGATCGTCTAGTTTGGCGCCTTCAGCCACTACCACTATGGAAAAATCCTTGCCACGCCCGTGCCGCTTCTTGATCGCCGCCGTAATTTCACTGACCGGGTAGTTCTTTTCTGGCACCAAAACAAAATCGGCTCCACCGGCTATGCCGCCGTAGCAGGCGATCCATCCAGCGTGCCGCCCCATTACTTCGCAGACGTGCACGCGGTTATGAGATTCGGCTGTGGTATGCAGTCGATCCAAAGCTTCGACAACGACATTAACGGCCGTGTCAAAACCGAATGAAAAATCAGTGGCGCGCAAATCGTTATCAATGGTTTTCGGTACGCAAACAACTTTCAGATTGTGCTCTCGATGCATGCGGTCGGCAACTCCGCAAGTATCGTTGCCGCCGATGGCAATCAATGCATCCAAACTATTCCGGTTCATCGAGTCCATAATCCGCTCCGGACCCCGATCGATTTTGAAGGGATTGGTCCTGGATGTGCGCAAGATCGTGCCGCCGCGCTGAATCAAGCCGCCTGTCGATTGCACTGTCAACGGCATCATCATATTATCAAGCGGTCCTCGCCAGCCTTCGAGAAAGCCAATTACCTCTGAATAGTGATCTTTGACGCTGCGGCGCACAATTGCTCTCAGAACTGCATTCAGTCCCGGACAGTCGCCACCCCCGGTGAGGACTCCGATTCGCATAACCACCAACCCCTGAAAAGCTGTCAAGCAGCCTGTGAAGCAGTTCTCCCAGCACATCTTGCCCATCCGTCCGGAACGCGGACGTCAAGTAGCCCAGACGCAAGCTTATAGAGTATAAGGGCAGCGCTCCACCGTCGAGGCATTAAAGCTTCCCAAATTTCCCAGCTGTTGAGGCTGATGGTGCACTACATTTGTAGCTTGACGAATAAGCACTGCCGAGGAGGAACCTTGAATTTATACGAGTACGAAGCCAAAAGGATTTTCGCGGAGTTTGGCATCCCTGTTCCGCCCTCAGTCAGAATTACCAAAGCTGAAGAGTTACGCAAAGTTCACCTGGGCTATCCGATCGCCCTCAAATGCCAGGTGATGGCTGGCGGGCGTGGCAAGGCAGGTGGCATCAAATTTCCGAAAGATTTGAAAGAAGCTGAAACAGTCGCGAAAGATTTGCTCAATTTGACGATCAAAGGTTCCAAAACTGAAAGCCTCCTGGTTGAGCCCGGCATGAAAATCGCCCGGGAGCTCTATCTGGCAGTGACCCTGGATCGCGATCAGGGCTGCCCTATTTTCATCGGTAGCGCTGAAGGCGGCATCGAGATCGAATCTTCGGATAACGTGATCACCATGCCCATCCATTATCCAGTGCAGGCTTTTGCTGGTCGCGAACTGGCTAAGAAGCTGGGCTTCACGGGCAGCCTGCTCGTCAAAGTGGCAGATATCGCCAATAAGTTATACAAATGTTTTGAGGCCAGAGATCTCGATCTGGCCGAAATCAATCCCCTGGTTATCACGGAAGGCGAAGACGTAGTCGCGCTGGACGGAAAAATCATCGTCAATGACGACGCACTCGATCGTCAAAAATATTTTGATGGTTGGCTGGCTGGCCACATGTCGGATTTATCCGAATTGGAGAGGCGAGCCAAAATGCATTCGCTGAATCTGGTCGAGCTGCCCGGCAATATCGGCATCCTTTGCAATGGTGCCGGTTTGACGATGGCAACAATGGACATGGTCAAACACTTCGGTGGCGAGCCTGGCAATTTCCTCGATGCCGGCGGCGGATCAGACCAAGCAAAAACACTGGCGGCTCTGGAAATCGTTCACGAAAACCCCAAAGTAAATGTCATCCTCGTTAATATTCTTGGCGGCATCACCGCCTGCGATGAGGTTGCCGGAGCCTTGATCCAATTCATTGAAAAGCATCCGGAGCGCCAACTGGTTGTGCGCCTGCGCGGCAACAATCAAGACAAAGCCGAACAGATGTTAGCCAAGTCCGGACTGAAGCTGATTCCGGATGTAGAACCAGCAGTCAAGGAAGCGATTGCCAAGGCAAAAAACACAAACAAACAACCTGTCGGGGCCAAAGCGTAACAGCGCTTCCCAAGAAATTTTGACAAAGGAGATTTAACGTGATTCTGGTCAACAAAGACACCAAAGTAATAGTTCAGGGCGCCACCGGCAAGATGGGTTCCTCGCATATGAAGCGGATGCTTGCCTATGGCACCAAAGTCGTCGGCGGCGTTACACCGGGCAAAGGTGGTACGCAGGTTGAAGGCAAGCCGATCTTCGACACAGTCGCAGAGGCTGTGGAAAAAACTGGAGCAACTGTCTCTTGCATTTTCGTGCCGCCTTACTTGGCGCTGGACGCAGCCAGTGAAGCAGTCGATGCCGGCATCAGCCTGCTCGTTCTGATTACCGAAGGCATTCCGCCACAAGATACAGCCAAATTGGTCGCCCAAATCAGACATAGCAATGCTCGCCTGATCGGGCCCAACTGCCCCGGCATCATCACCCCAGGCGAGTGCCTGATTGGCATCCTGCCCGGCCAGATTTTCAAATCCGGTCCAGTCGGAATGGTCAGTAAGAGTGGCACTCTCACTTACGAAATCGCCCTCGCCCTCAGCGATGCCGGACAAGGTCAGTCGACATGCGTCGGCGTTGGTGGCGACCCGATCAAGGGCCTGGATTACAAAGAAGTTCTCGATCTGTTCGAAAAGGATCCAGCCACCGAAGTGATTGTGTTGATCGGTGAAATTGGTGGCACCGCGGAAGAAGAAGCCGCGGCTTACATCAAGAAAAATATCAAGAAACCTGTGGTTGGCTACATCGCGGGTCAAACCGCCCCACCCGGCAAACGAATGGGTCACGCAGGTGCCATCATATCTGGTGGCAAAGGCACAGCCGAATCCAAGATTGCTGCTTTCAAAGAATCCGGCGTTCGTGTCGCGCTCACCCCTTCCGAAGTGGCCCATCAGGTGGCCGAAGCCCGCAAACAACCAGCTCGCGCCTGAGTTTCTCTGACTATCGGTTGAGCGATTGGAGCTGCCAGCCACGCTTTGGCGCGTGGAAGTCAACCGTTATCGGTTGAGTGATTAGCGCTCTAGCCACGTTTTGGCGCGTGAAAGTTAACCGTTATCGGTTGAGCGATTAGAGCTCCAGCACGTTTTGGCCACATGAAAGTCAAACGCCGGTTGAGCTCTGCCTCGCCCGAACGAGTGTCCTGATAAATCCGATATCAAGAACTTATTCTGGACAGAACTCAATTTGGCCACGGGCGATCGAAGCTAATGTCCATTCGGCTTCTAGTTTCGGGACTTTCGCGAGCGAAAAAAGCCAGGCAAATCAAAGATATACGATAGACTGAACAATGGAGCGCATTGTCCTTTTGACCGAAACTACTTTCGAGATCCCTGCGAATGACCAACCCGGAACCATTGTCGGAGAACCCTGAACGCCCAAAACGTGCGCTAGTACTTCCTGGAGGGGGTGGACGCGGAGCTTACCAGGTCGGCGTAGCCAAAGCCCTCAAGGAAAAAGGGATCGAATTCGATATGGCATTTGGCACTAGTATCGGCGCCTTGAATGCTTGCATGCTTGCCCAGGGGCAAATCGATCGAATGGAGCAGCTGTGGTCGACGCTGAAAGCCAGTGATGTCTTCCATTTGCCTTCAGCCTCTATGGTCGGCAGGCTGATGTTGGGTCACAAGCTGGGCTTGCTGGATACGACTCCACTGGAAAATCTATTGCGCCGCGAATCAAATTTGCAGCTGCTGAAAACGAGCAAAACCAGAGTTGGTCTGTGTGCTACCGATCTGTGCAGTTTAGAAACCAGACTGTTCACCATAGACGACATCGTTTCATCTAATGAATTAGTGGACGTTTTAATGGCCACGTCGGCTATTCCCAT
>CAJCHQ010001036.1 GCA_903970295.1 Bryobacterales bacterium | reverse complement strand
ACACCCGTCAGGGTCTGGACAAGCGCTTTGGTCTGGATATTTCAGCCATTCTTTGGCGAAACATTCACGCCCCAATATGTAATCGCGGATGCCGGCCAAAACTTGCGCCGATGAAGACTTGTTTTGTCCAGCCAAACAATTCAGGCAGTACATCACTTCATCGTTGCCCAGAGCCAGATTGATCACCGTTTTGCGAAGGCAAAGCGGTTGCGCGCATTGACGGCAAACGTTTGCTTGTTCGTCTTGCTCAGAGGCTGCAGCGGATGAAGTATCGCCCATAGCCTGAGTTTACCAGGTCGGATTGAGCCAGACTATTTGATCGGGTTGGCCTCGAAATCGAATTCTTTGATTGGACCCAGGTTGAGTTTCTTCAATTCCGGTTCGATTTTGGTCTTGTCGCCGACCGCAATCACTATCATGTTTGCCGGCTTGAGATACTTCTTCGCCACTCGTTCGACGTCGAAAGAAGTGGTGGCATCGATTTGCGCAGGCAGCCGCCCGTAATAATCCAATGGCAAGTTATAGACGAAGAGCTCTCCTGTCCTCTCGGCTACCCGGGCGGATGTTTCGAACTGACCAGGCAGAGAAAGACTAGTGTTGTCCTTGGCCGTTTTCAGTTCTTCACTGGACAATGGTTTTGTCTCCATCCCTTCGATTTCTTTGAAACACTCGGAAACGGCCGGACCGGTGACATCCGTGCGCACGCTGGAAGAGATTGAAAACGGACCAGGGCTGCGCTGGAAAGAGAATCCTGAGCGAGCACCGTACGTGTACCCATGATGCTCGCGTAGATTCATGTTGATGCGGCTCGAAAACATGCCACCAAATGCGGTGTTCATCAAACGAGCGGCAACATAATCGGGATTGGAACGCGCCATGCCCATGGTACTGACGCGGATGGCAGTCTGGGGTGCCGCATTTTTCTCGACGATGTAGACGGCCCGCTCGACGTCATGCTTACTCTCCGATAATTGAGTATGGGGAGCTTCGCCTTTCCAAGTACCGAAATACTTTTCGGCTAAAGCGCGCGCCTTTTCTTCCGTCAAGTCGCCGGCAATGACCAGCGCGGCATTGGCCGGCACGTAGTGCGTCTGCCAGAACTTCTTCAAATCAGCGCCGGAAATAGATTTAGTCGACTCGATCGTGCCTGACTCATCGTAACCCAATGGGTTATCGGCACCATAGAGAACTCGATGAAGAACTCGCTTAGCGATCACATTTGGTTGGTCTTTATCTTGCTGTAGTGAAGTCACTCTCTGATTGCGGATTCGCTCTATTTCTTTGCTGTCAAAAGCAGGATTGAGCACGACATCCGAGAGAAGATCAAAACTCGGCTCCAGAGTTTTTGTCAAACCGTGCATACTGGCCCAGGCAGAATCAACGCCAAAACCTGTATGCAAGGAACTGCCCATGCGGTTGAGATCGAAGGCGATCGCCAACGTAGATCGAGTAGCCGTGCCTTCATCGAGCATATCGGCAGTGAAAGCCGAAAGCCCTGGTTTGTCGACCGGATTAGCGCAGCTGCCACCAAGAACTACGACATTGGCGGCCACGACCGGTAAGTTATGCCTCTCGATAAGATAAACGGTCAGTCCGTTTTCGAGCTTGAAAGTCTTAGGCACTGGCAAAACCAGTTTAGGTAAGGGACCAGCCTGAGGACGCTCAGTTCGCCATGGTTCCGGCGCCGCAGACCCAGACTCACTTTTGTTGTCCGGTTCAGCCGCCGCACGTGGTACGTCTGCCACTACTTTTTTGCCGGGCACGCCATGAACGACCGCGCATGAATTATCGCTCAAATATTTTTCGGCAAATTGCTTCAGATCGGCAGGAGTGGCCCGATCGTAGCGGGCCAAATCTTGCGATAAATAATCAGGGTTGCCGGCAAAGTAGTTATACATATTGAGTCTGTCGGCGACACCACCGAATCCGCCAAGACTTTCGAGACGGCTGACTATGCGCATTTCGATCGTGTTGCGAGCGCCTTCCACTTCATCTTTAGTCGGTCCGTTTTGGCGGTAGGCGGCAATTTCATCATTCACTGCTTTTTCTAATTCGGCCAATTTGACGCCAGGTTTAGCCGTCACCTGCAGTGTGAAAACCGAACCGAGCATCAAACCCTGATTAGAACCCTCAACGTCTTGAGCAATTTGCTTCTCGTAGACCAGCTTTTTATAAAGCCGACTGGATTTGCCACCACCAAGAATGTGCGCCGTCATTTCGGCTTCGGCATCTCCGGGTTTAAAAATCTGCGGAGTCAACCAACCCATGTAGAGGCGCGGCAGTTCAACCTGATCGGTGACTTCGACAGAGCGCCGTTGCGTGATCGGCGGAGTCGTGACACTCACTTTCGGTACGGGCGGACCTTCAGGTATGGAGCCGAAGAACTTCTCTGCCAGCGCTTTTGCTTGTTCTTTGTTGATATCACCCACAATAGCCAGGCTGGCATTATTCGGAGTGTAGTATTGTTTGAAAAAATCACGAACGTCTTTTAATCGTGCCGCCTCTACGTCGGCGTGAGAACCGATGACGCTGGCGTAGTAAGGATGCTCCTTGGGGAAAAGTTCGTGGTAGAGGGCTTCTTCCACTAATCCGTAGGGTGCATTTTCGACGCTCTGACGCCGCTCGTTACGGACAACATCGCGCTGGTTAGCCAATTTTTCACTATCCAGCGTATCCAATAAATAGCCCATTCGATCGCTTTCCAGCCATAATGCCAGAGCAAGCTCGTTCGAGGGCAGGGTCTCGAAATAATTGGTTCGATCGAAATCAGTTGTGCCGTTGATCAGACTGGCACCAGCCGCTTCCAGATGTTTAAAATGGGCTTTGGCGCCGACGTTCTTAGAGCCTTCAAACATCATGTGCTCAAAAAGATGCGCAAAACCGGTGCGCCCGGGCAACTCGTTCACTGGTCCGACGTGATACCACAAATTGACAGCAACTAAAGGCAAACGATGATCTTCTGAGAGAATCACTTCCAATCCGTTTTTGAGTTTGAATTTCTCGAAAGGAATGTTCGGCAGAGTGTTACTTGATACAGTGCGAGACCCGTCAGCGGAGGGGCTTTTAACCGGTTGCCCGAAGACCGGCTGACTGAAAAGTAATGCCAACGAGATGAAAGCTGACAGATGCCGGCGCGAAGAAAACATTAAGAAGCTCCTTCAGACAGAATGAAAGTGGTTAGTAAGAAAGGGGAATGTTAGCACCTGCACACACCCCCGTCCAGTCTGCGAGTGTGCTAGTAATAGGTAGGGGAGATCGTCCTGGAAGATTTATGTTCGCAAAAACAATTAAAAAGAACGCACTATATTCAGTACTATGAACCGCCGCCACAATCTCTCAATCAATCTCGTCATGCTTTTTGGGCGTTCAGTGCCTGTCTGGCGGGCAATGCTTTTCAGTGCGACAATTGCCTGCCTGTTCCCCGCCCAGATGTGTGCACAAGTCTCCGGCACCTTCGCCATGCCACCGCAGCTGCAACCAGCTCCCGGACAGGCCTTGAATGTCGTTGACCCGAGCTATCAAGCGCAGATGGCTTGCCTCGCCGCCGGCAGGCAGGAACTGAGCAAAGGTGATCCGACAAACGCCATTCACCTGTTACAAACTTTCTGTGAAAACTATCCATACAATTCCGACGGACATTTCTGGTTGGCGATCGCCCTTAAACAGAACAACAATTTGCAGGGAGCACAAGACGAATATGCTCGTTCTCTCCTCACGGCAAAGAACGACGGACTCGATTCTGCCGAACTGCGAAATAATCTGGGTAACCTCCTCATTCAAGTGGGCTACGTTAACGAGGCTGAATATGATTTTCGTCGGGCCATCGAAATCGATCCTGCACTAGCTCAGTCTCATATAAACCTCGGTCGCCTGCTTCTGATTCAAAAGCATTGTTCAGAAGCTCTAAAAGAACTGAGTGACGAGACGCTTGCCGAAAAACCAACAGCACAAATTTGTCTGCTGCGAGGCATCGCTTACATGGGAATGTCCAAGAAAGTGGATGCTCAGGCGTGGCTGGCCAAATGCATCGAACTCTCGGCATCCAGTTCCGACGCCTGCACGGCTAAGTGTGCAAAGCAAGCCCGACTGCTACAGCAAGCGCTCGCTGATAGCCCTTGAGTGTTTCATTGTGGTACCGCCTTCGATACCAAAATGAAGCGGCTGTGTTGCCTTTGCATGCATATGACGATTTCGGCTGGGCACCACATGCGATAGCAGAAGCACAGATTGATCAGGGCAACAGATGCCTATATTCAATGCATACACAAACGCCATCGAAGACCACTACATAAAGAAATGTGAAACTAGATCTAGTGAAGACTTTGCTTCCCATTCGGTACTATTGAATCCGCTAGCGGCTGTTTTCGGGTAGCGAAAGAGATGTGCAATCTATATAAAGAGCCATCCGGGCAATGCTCCGCGAAAGCTCGCACGGTGCGATGGAGAACCCAATAGTATGTTCAGTGGATACCGTCTTGAAATGATCATCGGCTGTATGAGTGCCGGCAAATCGAGCGAACTGATTCGTCGAATCGAGCGGGCACGACTGGCTTATCTGCCGACGATCATCGTCCGCCCAGCAACTGACACTCGCTCCAAGCCCAATCTTGTCGAGTCGCGCAATGGGCTTGCTTCCCAGGCGATTGTGGTCGGGCAAGCAAAAGACATACTGAAGTATTCGTCGCAGGCTGTGGTCATAGGTATAGATGAGAGCCAATTCTTCTCTGATGATCTTGTCGATGTCGTCCAGACTTTGCTCCGACAGAAGAAGAAGCTGATTGCTTCCGGTTTAGATCTCGATTACAGAGGCAAACCATTCGGCTGCGTGCCACATCTAATGGCCCTGGCAGACCGCGTCGACAAATTGCTGGCAGTCTGCCGCAAATGCGGCTCAGATTTCGCCTGCCGCACCCAACGATTGGTCCATTCCAGCGAGCAGATCTTAGTTGGAGACGCACAGTACGAAGCCCGCTGCATTCACTGTTTCGAAGCACCGCATGAATATCAGCTGCAACTCGAATTGCCGCAAAATAAAGAGGCACCGCAGCTTTCTTTAGTATCAACCGAGTTCAGTGCGCAGCCGGATGCAGTGGCAGAAGCGCTGCCCATGGCTAACTTCGCAGTATCATAAATATTTTTAATATTCACGCGTTACCCAAGATGCCGCTTGTGGCATGACTTTGAAGTGCCCATAGCGGAGAACCTTTATGTTTTGTGCGTTACGCTCGAAGCTGGCTAGCCTGATTGCGCGATTTGTTCAACGAGATTGCCTTAACGAAGCAGTTGAAGAACAGCTCCCTGAGCTGGAAGGTGCAAATCCGTGGCAAGATAATTTGAGGCGATTAGCCAAGGAAAGGCTTTTATATGAAGGTGCTGAGCCGGAACCGGCAGTCGACGAGGTAACTAGCTTTGTCAATGATCTCGCTCATGCCGCCGGCGGCGTCTCGCCAGAGGCGCAGAAGCGAGTCGGTGATGGTACCCTGCAGAATTTGCAGAACGCCCAGACTGAGAAAAAATCCAAGCGGGTCATGGACGGAACAGTTCAGGACATTCGCTCCTGGTACGGGCAGGCCCTCGCGACAGGGAAAAATGGCGGAGCCCACGATAGAGCTGTTGACCCGATTGACCAAAAAAGACGCTTAAGCGGTAATAACCGCTGGTTCAAATAGCCGAACCCGGCGCCGTTTTTCCTCCCCTTGAAGCCGGCTTAATGCCGGCTTCTTGTCTTAGAAAACGGACGACTGGGGAGAGACCGATCGCGCCGAGAACAAGAACTGAGCCCTGCAGCCCTCTTGGCAGCCGCGAAAAATTTATCGACGAATTCTTTGAATTGGGAACTTTTGTAGCTTAACGCTGTTTAAGCCGCACTACGGGGTGGTATAGATAGTAAGCTACATATCTTCCCGCAGCCTGTTCCGTAACCCGGGGGTTCTTGATGCATTTAAAAAACCTCGCCGCTCTGGTGTCTGTCGCCACACTCGCGTGCTCTGTAGTACTGGTCACAACCAGTCAGAGTGCGATCGCAAAAAGCAAAAAACACTCGACGACGTCGAATCATCGCTATTCAAACTATTTCGTGCCGCCGCCCCCGGCTTACGTTCCTTCGATCCTGCCCGAGCGCATGCTGAACAATGCCTCTGCTGCGACTGAAGAAGCGGCCGCCGATAGTGGCGAAACGGAAACCTTTCCGTATAAGAAATATATTTACACCCGCCAGGGCTATGATGCACCGCGAGTGGTGCAGCCAAATAAGTACGTCAGTTACTACAATAAAGGCTGATTGCGGCTAGCACTTAGAAGTGACACTGCTGCA
>CAJCHQ010001035.1 GCA_903970295.1 Bryobacterales bacterium | reverse complement strand
GCCGTCGTCCAACTCTTCAGGGAATTCCCCAATCTGTCGCCTTTATTCACCGTCCAGCAGCTAGCTGAACAAATGGCGCTCGAGCGCGTGGGCCACTTAGATGCGCACCTGAAGGCACCATTTTCCTACGCCGATTACGTGCAAGCCACCGGTCTATTGCTCGCTCAGGATCTCCTCAAATACCCGGGGCTGCCGCCGACTTTCGTTTATGCCGACCTGGTCCAGGCGATCGGCCCAGAAAATGCTGCAGTGATTCGGCATACCTACGGATTTGCCAAAGATGCCACGCATGACGAAATCGTTCACTCGATGGGAGTATTGACGGCTGCGGCTTTCGACAAAGAGTTTGCACTCAAAGAAGGGTTTACAGCTCAAGATCTGCTCAACTCACTTACGCAAGCCGCGCTTGCTGCTATCAAGACGGAATACGGACTCGACGCCATGGCGACCTGTGTTCAGTATGCTGCCGCCGCCGGCGACAAAGCACTCAGCAACTTGCTCAATACAGTCAATGGTGGCCGCAAGTTGATCTCGAGCACGTTCACCGAAGCCGATTACGGAGCTGCTGTGGGTGAGGATGTAGTGGATTTCGAACGCGATCGGTACGACCTCGATCCTGGATTCACCGAGTCAGATGTGTTCAAAGCTGCGGCCGCATCTGCGCAAGCCGCCGAACGCGTTCTTTTCCATTTACCGCGCGGCTTCACGGCGAAGGACGATGCGGCGGCTAAGAAAGGCTAATTCTACAAGGCTAAAAACAACAGAACGAAAGTCTTGTGCTATGACACTCAAAAACAATTCTTCACTGCCTTCACAAAGAACCGCTGGCGGGCGCCTGGTCAAGCGGTTGCAACGGATCGCGACGATCCGCTCCGTCGTCTTGCTGCTCGGCTGGGACGAAGAAACTTACATGCCTCCTGGTGCCTCTCCGGTCCGCGGCGTTCAAACTTCCTACCTCACTTCGCTCGCGCACAAACAGCTCATTTCACCGGTCACCGCTCGGATGATTGAGCGCGCCCGGCAAGAACTGACGGCCGGCGACGACTCATCGCCAATGGCACATATTGTCAGGCTTGCTGCCCTGGACTACGAACAGGCGAAGAAGCTGCCGACATCTTTTGTGGCTGAATTCGCTCGCGTCAAGAGTACGGCTGGTGCAGCCTGGCGGCAGGCTCGCAAAGAAAGGAACTTCAGCCTGTTCCAACCACATCTCGAAAAAGTTATCGAGCTCGTCAGAAGGAAAGCGAAACTGGTCGGCTATACCGACCATCCCTACGATGCCCTGATCGGCGAATTCGAGCCGGGCATGACGACAGCCGAATTGCGGCGACTCTTCGCCGAGCTGAAGCAAAGTCTCTTGCCGCTCATTGCCGGCGTCAGATCGAATGCCCAGGCCGTTGATGATCTCTGCCTGCAGCAGTCGTTTGCCGAAGAAACGCAGGAGTCGTTCTGCCAGGTACTGGCGGTGGCTCTTGGTCTCGATCCAAACCACGGGCGCCTCGATCGATCGGCGCATCCGTTTTCGGAAGGCATCGCCCCTCCCTACGACGCGCGCCTCACCACTCGCTATGCGGCGCGCGAGCTGATGAATGCTATCTCGGGCACCTGCCACGAACTCGGGCACCACTTCTACGAACGTGGCATGGATCCCGACTTCGCCGGCACGCCCCTGGGACAATTCATCTCGCTCGGTGTGCATGAATCACAATCGAGACTCTGGGAAAACTGCGTCGGTCTCAATCCGTCTTTCTGGAGTCACTGGTATCCGCTTCTGCAGAAGTGTTTCCCAGAACAGCTCGGCGCAGTTGATTGCCAGACGTTCTTGCGAGCAATCAACAAGTCCGAGCCGACACTGGTAAGGACGGAGTCCGATGAGCTGACTTACAATCTGCATGTGATCATTCGCTTCGAGCTAGAGCTCGCTCTGCTCGAGGGCAAGCTCGAAGCAGCCGATCTTCCTGCTGCCTGGCACGAGAAATACCAGGAGCTGCTCGGCATATCCGCACCCGACGATTACGACGGTGTGCTTCAGGATGTTCACTGGTCGGGAGGAATGTTCGGCTATTTCCCGACTTACACAATTGGCAATCTGCTCTCGATCATGCTCTGGGAACAAGCGCTGAGCGAACATCCGGAGATCGAGACCGAGATGGCGAGCGGCCGCTACGAGACCCTGCACAATTGGCTGCAGACGAAAGTGCATCGAGTAGGGCGGCGCTTCACCACGCAAGAACTGGCGCGCAACGTTTGTGGCACCGAGATACTCGTTGCCCCATTCGCTCGATACCTGGGGCGCAAGTTCGGCGCTCTCTACGGCTTCAACGTAATCTGACACAGAGGCTGAGGTAGGCGATTAATACTCGGATGATGATCAATTGCAGCGATGCCAGTCATTATCCGAGTATTGTTGCACTCGAGACGCTAATCAGTTTTTTATTCTTCCTACTTTGCTTATTATGTTTCTTTTTCGCATACGCTAAAAAAGCAAAAAAAGGATGAGAGTTGGCTGCCCAACTCCCATCCTCACCTTGCCCGTTTTCAAAAGTCTTCCTCGTCGTGTGAAGTCCAAGACGGCGGGTCCGGGGTCGGATCCTTCGGCTTGTTGGGAGGCTCGCCAGCAGCCAACTGCTTAAGTAATTTCGGATTGACTTGAGCTGTGATGTGCTCACTCTCCTCATGCTTATCGGTTTGCGCCACATCCGTTTTGCCCGCCTGGTAGTGCTCCACCTTCTGCAAATTGCCGCTTTCGGCATACGTGAAGGTTGCATGCACTCCTGAAGGCGACCAGAGAACTACCGGTGCCGCAGTTGCGACAGTGGGCGCTGGATTTGCTATTCCAGGCACCGCAACTGCTACTCCGGGCACCGCACTATTTGCCGCAGCCGGCAGCGCATTCGTTGCCGGTGCAGGCGCAGGCGCCGCAGGCGGTTCCCAGTTTTTCGCCGGGGTTGTGCTTCCGAAAGACGGCAAGTCCGCCGGTGCTTTCAGCTTGGCCCCTGGCGGCGGTGCTTCGTAAACGTCGACAGTGTGAACCGTTGTCGTTCCAGGGAAGAAATGTGTTTCCCGATTTGTACTTCCATCCGCGAAATATTCTTTGATCCAGGATAGATACAAGACGGGTCGTTCTCCTGCAGCAAGGCTCTTCGAGCGGACATGGTCGACATCCCAATGCTGTGTGTACAACGCGACCAAACCATCATAGACGGTGACCTGGTACGAACCATCGGTCCACCATTGATGCTGATCGAGCAGTTTGCCGGTCTCGTCGAAATTCCATACCTTCTTCGGGTAACCGAACTCCATTCGAACCCGGGGCGTTTTGCAGTCCTTGCGGAAATCTACCTCCGTCTGCGTGTTTGATTTATCGGCGTACAGTGTTTCCGTGAGACAATGCTGCTCGTCAAAGAAGCTTGTCAGTGAACCACCGTCATCCATCAATTGGTAAACTGCGACGACCGTTCGGTTCTGGCGGAAAACTTCGAAACTAAAGGGTTTCCACGCCAAATTTGGCGGCTTGTTCATGACTTCACCATAGATGGCATGCTTGTAGACACCAATTCCATCATTGAAAAAGGAGTTCTGCTCGAACGTTTCATCGGCTAGTCGATGACCGTCAGTTTCCCGCACACCACTTTCAGATTTGGACAATTCACTGGTGTAAGCGCCTGTACCGTCAATTTCTGCATGGTATCCCAATTGGGCGGTCTTATCGTCACCGCTTTTGTAAAAGATCGAGATCTCCTTGAGCGAGTTGTCATCCCGATACAGCCTCACCTGCCTGCCGCCTTCATAAGGACCATCATTCATCAACGACTGTTGCGACTGCCGCGTCGCATCATTGTCGCCATACTGAACAATCCTCATTGACTCGGCCGAACCGCTCTTGGGCAATTGCAGTCGCATCGGCAGAGTGTCAGGTCCCTCGCTGTGAATGTTGTGATTTTGCCTCTGGCATGCAGAAACCGTGAGAAGCAAGCAGGGCAATAAGAGGAGAGTTCTGTTTCGATCGCTAGAATCGCTACTCATAAAATATTCCTCCAAGTCTAAGCCTGTTTAACCAGCCTTTTGGCTATCCGGCCACGCCCACTAAAGCGCGGCTTGGTTGGCGATCCATCGGCGTATCGCAAGCCATTGACGGGGGTGAGCCATCTGGCAAAAATCCCGACCATGACACCGAATGCGAAACCACCGATGTGAGCCATGTAGGCGACGCCGCCTTGATCGCTGGACTCAAAGATCTGGCTGAACACCTGGATACCTAACCAGGAAAGCAAGTACGACCAGGCTGGTGCGTACAGAATCCCGAGTTGCACCGAAACGCCGGCGATCCGTGCTTTTGGAAAGAGCATGAGATAGGCACTGAGCACACCTGCAATCGCCCCACTTGCACCCAGCAGAGGAGACGGGCACCACGGGTCAGTGAGATACTGACCCGCCGCGGCGGCCACTCCTGCGACCAGATAAAAGCAGATGTATTGCCGCTTTCCCAGGTGTGCTTCGACAGCTCGACCAAAACAGCTGAGAAAGATCATGTTGCCGAGGATATGCATAATGCCATCGTGCAGAAACATTGCCGTGAATATTGAACACGTGGTCAGAAGCATGGACAGCGGCTCCGCATTTGCGAAGGCTTCCGTGAATCTGAGCGGTGAGAAGACGCCGAATTTGTTGACGATGTCCGCGCTGGTTGGTCCTGCGTTCAAAAGAGCCTGTTCGATAATAAAGAACAGGCAATTGATCACGATGATCAGCGTCGTCACAGTCGGTCGACCGAGGTATCGCAAATTGTCTTTCAAGGGAAACATATCGACCTCCTTAGCACCGCTTTTGATCTGAGTTCAAACGCTGCTCCGCAGTGGCACCGGGGTCTTCATTCTCGGCACGCTCCGTCAGGATCTGATGATGTTTCCAGAACCCAACCGCGAAACATAGAACAAAGGTCACACCCAGAGTGGTAGTGATCGCCTCTTTGAATTCCCCGAACAAATCAGAAAGGAATGTTGATTGATTGGCAGAAGCCCTAACTCGAAAAGCAAAATGCTGATCGCGCTTCGCACTCCACTCTGCCGACACGGGCGGCACACCCTGGGGTATGCCGCCGCGCGTGGCAGTGATTGCCGCAGTAGCCATAATCAGGAGCAACAGCGTACCCACTACAATTGTCTTAAACATTTTTCGCTCCTTTCAATCGATGTGAACGATATCGAGTGCCGTGTCCCTATTCTTTTTCGGGCTTCGGAATCAGCGTTTCCAGTTCTCTGTGCAATTCGTCGATCTGCTGTTGGCTCAACTCATGCGCTTGGTCGGCACGAGCGTACAGCACGGACTCGCACTTCTCTAGAACGCTCACGATAGTGGGCAGACGAGCGTGATTATTGAGCGCGGTCTTCAACTCTCTAATCGACAGCGCCTCGATTCGCTTATTGCTCCTCTGGGCAAGATACCGCCTGAGCGCGGCGTCCACTTTGCGCAGATATTGAGCACCGAATTCGCCGTACTCACGAGCATCGCTGAAGACTTTGTCTAGAACCAGCCAGGCACTTTCGTTGGCAGGTACTTGGCGGCCCGGACGTTTGCGATTCATGCGCACAACAAGTCGACGCAGAAATCCCCACCAAACGATCATGAACGAACCACCGACCAGAAGAGGCCAGGTCACCCATGCATGCCGCGCATCGACAGGACCGAGATCGCCTTCTCCCAGTTCGTCGTCGTTATCGACAACCACTGGAGAAGTGCTGATTACGAGATCGGGTGTCGTCAGGCGGTGCCAGTTGGGTTGCTTTGTACCGGAAGGCACATCGACGGCGTATTGCATATCTGCGTTGAAAGCAAGCATCGGCTTGGTGACGAAGCTCTGCACAGCCAGATTGACACTATATATAGTGACATGATCTTTTGGCACAGCCCGGGAGGCGATATCGATGACGCGCCCCGGAATCAAGTCGAAGTCCGAACCTTCGAGGCCGACCGTGCCATGCTCGAGCGATGAGAAGTCGAGTTGCACAGAATTATCGGCGACGATCTTGATGGAAATTGGGATTTCGTCTCCCAGATGGTAAGTGTGAAAGCGCTTGGTCTCGACCTTCACGACAATTCGCCCGTGCTCACACGTCATCATCACCGGGTTCGCCGGTTTGAGTTCCTCGGTCGGAGCGGTCAATCGATCTTCGGTGCCGCCGGGTGCGAATCCGACAGGGTCGGGCACAGCGTTGACCGTGCGCGGGTCGGCTACAGCAATCGAACACGATTGCTCAATTTTAGGTGATGTCTCGACAGCTCCGACCGCTGCCGTTGTCCGGGCAGATGCTCCATGCAAAGTTATGGAAATCGACCAGGCTGCCACGATGGCAGTTGTTGATTTCAGTTTAATCATGACACTCTCCTATCTGCGATGTCGGCCGAATAAACGCATCATCTTTGGCACGACCTGGTCAAAGTCCTCTTCAGTGCTGAAGACTTCCCAATCGCACTCGGCTTCGGCAAACAAGGCGCAGAGTTCGTCTAATTTTTGACTCGCATTCTCACGAAACTTGGCTCGATTAGTCTCGGTCAGACAAATCGTTTTGGTCTCACCGGAAACAATGTCGAGCAGTGTGTAAAAGCCCCGCCCAGAGGGAAGCTCACGCTCGCGCTCATCCTGGACTACGACGCAAACGAGATCGTGCACCCTGGCTGCATCTTTCAAAGACTCTCTATCAGCGCTCGTCAAATTGCTGAAATCAGAGACGAGAAAGACCAGTGATTTCTTGCCGCCCACTTCCTGCAATGCCTGGCGTATTCCGCTCTCGAAGACACTCTCGGCATTCCCGCCGATTGTCTCGGCGCGGCTAAAAGATGCCCGGAATTTTTTCCAGGAACCGAAAACTCTGGGCGATTGCGAGGCCGCAACGCTTGCATCGGGCGGCTCCAGAATCGACTCGAGAGCGGGGGCAAAATTGTTCTTGGCACCACGCGGGCCATGTTGCGATTCCACCGCAGTTTCGGAGAATGTGATCACCTTCGTGCGATCCTGAGTTTTATTGCTGCAAGCCAGAATGGATGCGACCAATTCTGCGCTCAGCTCACCCTTAATCACACGCCTGGTGCCAAATTGCATCGTCGTGCCGACATCGACGAGCGTGACGATGTTGATATCGCGAGGTTCTTGAAATTTGACGGTGATGATCGTGTCATCACCGGTCTGGGCAGTCGCGAAGTGATCGATTTCGCGCGGATCATCACCCAGCTCATATTCTTGTCGAGAGGCAATTTCAAAGCCATCGGTGCCTCTGGACTGGCTGCGCCTGATACCGCTGCGAGCGGTCAAATCGAGCGAGCGCCATAACACTTCAATAGGCATTTCGAATATTCGTTCGCCTATTCTGCTCAAAATATCTTGGGTAGCATTTTTCATAACGACTCCTTGCGGAATTTCATGAAGTGAAAGCGTTGGCAAGTGCTACGCAAGACCCAGATTACTGGGCGGTAGGCCTCTGAAGTCGGTTAGTTCGCTGCCTCGTGCCTGGTCAGAAGCACGCTGCAAACACCGACTTCAGAGCCTACTCGGAAGCGACACCTACTTACGACTCAAACGGCCATCTAGCAATGGCACCTTGCCGAATAGCGGCTGCACAATATCTTTGGCAACGTCAGTCTTTCGAGCAGCAGCGGGTTGCAAAAAGACGCGATGGTGGAGCACGTTACCGGCCACGGCTTTGATGTCGTCGACCGAAACTTTGTCGGAACCCTCGAACAAAGCATGCGCTGCCGCCAGATAAGCAGTAGCGATAATTGCTCGAGGCGAGCCACCATACTTGATCATCTTCTTCAACCGTTCCGCGTCAGCCTTGCCGTGTACCGCTTCGAATCGATCGTCATCCGGTCGCGTCGCCCGCACCAAATCGACGATATATTCCTTGGCGGGTTGACTCATTTGAGCGGCGATATCATCGACATACTCGCGCATCTGCAGAATGTCTTCTTTCGAGATTACTTTCTTGACGAGGTTCAGCGATTTGCGCTTGTTTTTGAGGATGTTGCCCAGCATTTGGATCTCTTCGCTCCGGCTCACATACCCGAGGTCCACGAGCACGTCGAATCGATCGATCATGGCCTCCGGAATTTCGTATGTGCCTTCCTGCTCGATCGGATTGATCGTGGCAGAGAGCATATACAACTCTTCCATCTGGCGAGTTTCGTCTCCGATCGTCACGGCCTTTTCCTGAGCCGGCTGCAAAAAAGCAGACAGCGTCTTGCCGGTGGCACGATTGAATTCGTCGGCATGGACGATGTTGACGGGCTCGTGATCTTTTTCGACCGCGGGACCCCAGACTGTGACGAACTGTTTGCTCGCGGGATCCCAAATCTTGCTGCCGATGATATCGGACGGCTTGATATCGGGTGTCAGCTGTATGCGCGAGGCCTGACAATTCTCGATCGCTTTTTGCAAAGCCACAATCAGAGTTGTTTTGGCGGTGCCTGGCACTGCACGCAAAAGCACATTGCCACCGGAGAGAAGGACGAGGATGATCGTCGTCTTCTCCTGGTCGTAGCCCACAACCACTTTGTCTAATTCAGCTCGCAATCGCAGAAGTTTTTCTCGACAAATTTGTGCGTTCATGACTTAAGCCTCACCTGGGCAAGCAGCACGCTTACGCGGCCACTCGTCTGGCGGTTGGACGTTATTAAGATCGACGCCTGAATCTCAAAGCTCGGAATTCGATCAACAGACAGACAATGAGGCAGGGCACTAGTATGTACTTGTACAGATGCTCGGGCTGATTCTCCGCCTTACTTCCAGAGATGTAACTGGCCCACGCGATCGGCAATTTCTTGCCGTAATTCAGCAGCACAGGCTCGCTATTGAAGTTAGCGGCCAAACCGCTCAGTTCTGCGAGATTGAGCTTCGTCTGACAATTGCCCTCCGCATCTGCGTCTTCGCAGGATTCCAAATGGACATAACCCTGAGCAAGACCGCGTTCGTTGTATCTGGGCACTTTCATTTCTCTTTCAGAACCAACCGCAATGACAATGACTTTGATCTGCGCGGCCTTGATTTTTGCCACCGTTTTGGCCAGCGCCTGACGGTCCAAATCATCTGCACCACCATCGCTGAAGAGAATTATCACCTTTTCCTTGCCCGCACCAGGGGTAGTGGCAAAGTTAGTGAGCGCCATCTCCAGGCCCTTGCCGTAGTCTGATCCATCACCGGGAGCCTGACCGATTTCCAACCAGTCGTTGTCGATTTCCCACTTAACTTTTTGGAAATCATCGGCGAGATCGACCTGATCTTTGCCTTCACCCTCATAGAGGACGATGCCCAGCTCGTTTCCTGCCATGGCCGGCAGCAACTGTTCTTCGATTACCTGTGCGACCTCGTCGATTCGCCGTCCATACGGACCGAGCACCTCTTGCTGAGGCTTGCCGCCGTAGGGAGGAAACAAATCACGATGGTCTTCGGCGGCCATGCTTGGACTGACGTCGATCACCGCTATGACTTGAGTCGAGCCGGCAGGTACTCGCGCCGGATGATTCAACGAGACGGGATTCGCTATCACAATTACGAGACACAGAACCGCAAACAGCCGGCTCAACATCAAAGGCATTTCGCTGGAAAGAGAAACCGGATTGCTGAATTTCGCAATCAAGCTCTCTTCACCGTATGCCTTGCGCGCCATCATACGCAGAATGAAGCCACGATAGAGCGCATACCCCACAATGACAATTGCCGGCATGCCGAAGAGCAAATACCGAGCCTGCAAAAAGTGTATAGATAACATAGCCCGCCTCCTTCACATCTTGGTGTGAGGTGAATGTCCGGCGTTAGAATCGGGGTTTTGCTGCTTGCGCTGCTGCTTGGCATTAGCTTTGCCTTTGCCCTGCGCTTCTTGCAAATCCGGATCGTGATTGAAAAGAATTTCGAGATTGTGCTGGTCGACCAGCGTATCTCCTACATTCTTGTCGTTTTCGCCGCCTGGATTGAGTTGCAGATAGCCTTCATATGCTGCCACCGCCTCTTTCTCTTTCTGCAGCCAGAGCAAACAGTTTCCCAGCCGAAAACTGGCCAGGGCTGCCAGATGCGCATCGGCATGAGGGAGAAAGAAGCGCTGCAGCCAGCTGCCTTGCGACTCACGCTTATAGACCTTGATCGAGAGATCGAACATCTGCGCCGCTTCCTGAAGTGCCTTTGTTCGATCTGCGGGCGTTTTGATCTCGCTTGCAGGATCGTCGGCATTTTCGCTCTGAGCTTTGATGTAGGACCGCAGTCCCTGATCGTAAAGTATCGCCTGACCGTCTTGCCTGAGGCAGGTAATCACACCGGTAGCTAATATCAAAACCCCCAGAGCGACAATTACCCAGTCGCGAGGTCGCTTGATCTTGAGTTGCATGAAGAGTTCTCCTAGTGTGACTCCCGCAAGTAGGCGGCGCCACAAGTCCAGATCAATAACAGCAGAAGCGCTGCTGCGGCAAAGTACGGATAGAGCTCCTCGGCCCGCTCCTGTGTTTCTGTCTCAGCCTTGCTCGCTTCGAGCTTGTCGATCAGCGCGAAAGCTTCACGCATTTGTTTGGCGTCGCCGATGCGAATCACTTCGCCGGAGACGCTCTCGACAAATTCTTGCAAACGCAGCCTCGTATTTCCAGTCCACCTTTCTCCTACGCCAAGCACATACATCTTGATGTGCTGCTCGTGAATTAGCTTCGCGAGCTGGTTAGCGCGATCCGGATCGATCGAGTCTTCACCATCAGTGACCATGATCAAAACTCGCGTTTGAGTAGCTTTCATGTCGATGAAATGCCGAATCGAACATTCGATCGCGCCGGGCTCTTCAGACGATGAACTGGGACCGTCAAAATTTGTTCCAGAGCCTGAATGCAGGATGGAATCCAATTTCTTGGTCACAGCCTCCGGTTTGCCGATCGGCTCTGAGTAATAGCAACGATCGTCGAACGTAATCAGTCCCACCCGGTCATTTTTGCGCCGCAAGAGAAATTGACGAACACCCTCTCTGGCAGCCATCGCCCGAGTTAACTTGGTGGCCTCTTTGCTGGGGTCGGCGATTTTAGGACCGAGACCGAAGAGGGCAAGACCGGGGATATCGAATGACGGAGCCTTCTTCGGCAAGCTGTTCAGGTCAGTACCGGCAATAGGAAAGTCCGCATTTGGCGAATCTGCTTGCGGCACCTGATTTTGCTTGACGAATTGCTGCTGCTGTGGATCTTTCAGTTCATCACTCATTGAACCCGAGACATCGACAGTGATCACGAAATCTCGGGTTTGTATGGTTCGGCGCACCGACTTGTGGAGCAATTGCGGTTGCGCCAGAGTAAATACCAGAGTGACCAGGAAGAGAAGTCGGCAAGCAGATGGTATACGCGCAAGTAATGGTAAAGAGCGGATACCTGCATGCAGCGAAACTTGCGAATGACCTAGACCCTGACGCTTGCGACCGGCGAAAAACAAACAGGGTAAGAGCAACAACGCAATGAAAAACAATGGAGTGGAGAAGTGCATACAGCCTCCTTAAGAAATTGAAAAATTTTTGCAGCTCGGCATCATCTGCAGGCGAGTTCAAATCAACCTCGCGGGAAAAGCATCGACAGCCGGGCGACGTAAATCTGGAATAAGACTGAGTGAGATTCAGTACGTTTTGTTTTTTATGTTTTTTGTCAGGTCGAAATGGAAGAGTGAGTAACCCTGTCCTAGCAAAGAATCAAGATGTCAGCAACAGTGAAAAGCCCGTTTACATGGGAATAATCGAAGTAACTGGAGCTGATTGCAGCAAGAGGTTCCAGGTGCCGCATATGCAGTGCGGTGAGGACCGAATGAGATGCATCGCGCGGCTTGTCGAGTCTATCAAGAATGTTACAACCATTGAGTTTCGTACCACCTGTGTCGGCGAGCGCTAGCTCTCACTAGCACCATATACGGTGGCGCACGCAACGGAAAATCCCAAGCAGTGAATTAGACTCACCGCTCAGGTCTGCACGTTGGCTGCCCGCCCACGTCATCACTGTTTAATGTATGCGATTTTGGTCTTTTGGCTTTGCCGATGCCTGCGAGTAGCGTTCGTACTCGGGCCAGCGGCTGCGATTCCTCCTGATGGATTTGACTAGATCCTGACCACGTTGAGTTACACGTGTGTTACATGGCTCGCTTAGGGGGTCATCTCTAATATCAACGACAAAAAGGACAGTCTCCAGCGAGGGTGCGACGCCCGAATTTTACTATCTCCACTAGTATTTCAAATTCCGACCAAAATTCAGCCAGTTAATCAAAATCGCCTGGGAATAATTTCGCGGACTGATGTAGCGCACCGGCAACATTTTAAAGAGTGACACGACACTTAAACGGGAAGACGATGCCGCTCCTTGCGCCACCGCCTCCCGCCTCCCTAATTACCTGGTGTCGCGCTTCTTGCCTCATTCCGAGGGTGAATTCTCGGGTTTACCGCCTTGTTGAGAGCGAGCACCGCCAGTGGTGATACAGCATGTTGCAGCTCCTTTAACTTTGGCAATGAGCACGTTTGTTTCGCTCAACGCCGGCGAATGATCCTTTTGCCGCAAGGAAGCAAGCCACTTAGAGCAGCTCCGATCGCAGTCAACTGTTTGGCCAGTGCCGGTAAAAACCAATCGGCAGCCACCATAAAAAGCATAACGACCAGACGACTGACTCCATAGGAAACGAACGCAAGCGGCAAGCCGAAAACGGTCGCTACGATCAAAGCCCAACTGAAGCCCCAGACGGCAAAGATCTGGGTGACTACACAGCCGGTGATACAAGCACTCCAGAATGCCACCCAGCCGAAGAACGCATATCCCCTAAATTTTTCGTCAGGACGAACGTTGCGAAAGGCTTTTTCGAAAGTGCGGTGAAGTAGCCCGGAAAAGACGACAGACACGGCAGACAAATTCAAAAAGAGAACGCCAAATTTCCCGAGCCAGGAGAAACCGAACCAGCCCAAGAGAAAGAAGAGTGCTGCTCTGAAGGCGAGCGATCTGACTGGACAGCCGCATCTGATTTTGTCATCCACAACTTTGCCGACAACCCAACCCGTAAAGGCGCCAAGAATGCCAGATGAGACCACGACAAGATATTCCATTTGGTTAGTCCTTCTCAAAAGCCATGTTCAGGCATGCTGAGCCACGGCAAAGATTGCTGAAAGCAGCCGACAGAATTTGCGCACCAGGCATGATGTTCTGTTGAGGATGAGGCCGCCGTTGATTCGCTGAATATCTCTCCGACCAATCGGGGATTCAACGAGCATCGCAGTGGAAATTTCGAGTAGTAGAAGACTTTTGAAGCGGAAAAAGAGAAAGAGAATAGTCTCAGATTAGAAGACATAGTTATGTCGTACAACCAATACTTGGCAATACACGGTCTTTGCTGACCAATTTGCGTTAGTGGAACATGAGGCACTTGCGCGAGCTTTTATGTCAGCTAGACAACCGATGTTGGTTACTCGTCAGCGGAGCAACTTCGCAATTGCAAACACGATGAAGTTTCTCGCCAGCACTAATTGCCGGCAAAACTCTGGGCGGCAAGCACTTGATAAGCTTCACATCGCCCTCATCAGCCCTTTCGAGGGGCAACGGAGCAACTTCGCATTTACATACATTAGGTGCCGAGAACTTCATTAAATACAGAAGCGGCAAATCGTTTTTCTAAAAGTGCCACCAGTGGTCCTGGTATCACATTTAGTACTGGGAGCAGCCGAGCCCGACGCTTAACGAAGAGCCTGCAAAGCGCTTTCGCACCTACACGAGGGACAAAGGGACTATCGCAGCGACGATCTAACGCGAGTCCTTCGCGCATAAATTTCGCTTTTGCATAGAATTCGAATGGCGCCCTAATCTTTCATTTATAAGTGCGTGAAAGCTCAATCCGCGCCATTCCCCGCCCTGGTGCCTCTGAGGGGCGACGGGCTTGTAAAGGATTCCCATGGAA
>CAJCHQ010001034.1 GCA_903970295.1 Bryobacterales bacterium | reverse complement strand
CAGAAAAAAATTAGTAGTGGTTTTGGCACTGCTTGGAGCGGTTACCGCCGCTGTGCTTTCTTTCGATCCCGCCGGCTTCGAAAAACTGGCCAGCCTCTCCAGCGTTATTTTGCCGGGCGCCACAGTGGTCATGCTGGTTGAATATGTTTTCTTTGCTCGAGATGCGAAGACGACGCAGAAATTCATGACAGTAGTGCCTCTCGAACAATTGCCGTCGTTGAATAAGACGGCAGTGATCGCCTTGTTCTGTGGTTATGCAGTAGGTATCACCACTGCCGGTGTCATCCCTGGTTTTGGATCACTGCATGTTGGCATCTGCTCACTGCAGTCATGGATAACTTGCGGAGTTTTCTATTTAGGCTTGCGCAGCTGGGAGTTGCGAAAAGCAAGAGGGCATTCTGCGGTTTAGCTGGCGAGTGGTAGTCTATTACTGAGGGTCTACTTCGGGCGAGGAAAACGCGCACAGTTTGGTCTCAAACTGAACAAACGCCAATCAAGGAAGCTTGTGCCTACCATGTTCCGACGTTTTAGTCTGATTATTTCGTCGTTATCAATTTCTTCGCTTTTAGCTGTGCAGAGCACGATTGCGTCAGTGGCAGCCGAGGCTTCGCTTGAAGAAAACAAAGCTCCGGTGACCGCCGGCGACAAAATTGAAGAAAAGGTCGAGATTAGATCTGAGGCTAAGACGGCCGGAAACTCAGACGCGAAATCTGATGGTAAAGGAGAGGCAAAAACCGACGCAAAAGCTGACGCAAAACCAGACGCAAAACCAGACGCGAAAACTGACGCGAAAACTGACACAAAAACTGACGCAAAAGGTGATGGAAAAGCAGAAGCAAAAGGTGAGGGAAAAGCAGAAGCGCCGGGGCAAAAAAGTCATGCAGAAATCGTCATGCTGATGCGCGGAGCCAAGGTAATCGATCCTTCGTATAAGCTGACTGTGGTTGTTTCAGACGATCAGATCCTGGTCACCACGCAAAAGAAAGCCAAGGCATCTGACTCGGAATTAAAGATTCAGGCGGTTTTGCTCAGCAAAATTGCATTCGAGGCAGTGCCCAGCGGTCCTCAAAGGGTGCAACTGACATTTTTCGATTTCGACACGGACGGCTACAGCCAGGTTGTGGTCAAACGCGCGGAAGTAACGTTGTTCGGTGAGGGAAAACTCAGTCAAAAAGACCTTTTCACTTCTTTGGAAGTCAAATCGTCGGGCGCCCTTGAGGAGACTTCCGCAAGCACAGCTGTTGCAGCCGGACCCCTGCAGCCGGATCGACTGCTGGCTCTGGGGCGCATTGAACGTTTGAAAAAACGGGGCACAAATGTCTCCGGATTTCAAAAGCTATTCGATCAGATAGAGACTTCGGCCAAGCAAGACCAAAAAGAGGAAACGAGCAAAGAACTGTCTGATCTGAATCGGCGCTTGAAAGACCAGGAAGATGTGCTGAAGGCATTGGCAGACAGAAAGAAAGGAGCGCCAGTTTCTGTGTCTGGCGCCGCGAGGAGCATTCACGGCGCTCAGGCAGCGCAAAGCCAGATCGCTAAGAGCAAAACGGGTGCCAACAATCCTTATGGTGCCAGTGCTTCGCTTGGATCACTCCTGGGCAGTGCCGGCAATAGCAGTGCCCAAAATCTGGCGGCCCCCGCACCAGGAGACGATCAAGCCACGGCCGAAGGCAAACAGATGTTTTTACTTTGGGAAACTTTGGCTGAGCCTTATGTGTCCACCTATCCACCAGATATGCGTGCATCGGTCAGTCATGTGCACTTTCAAATGTCGATATTGAAGACTCATGGATATCCAGTTACCGCAGAGTTTCAGGCGTTGGCAGAGGTGCGGGGACTGGTCGAACACTGGCAAATCAACGAAGCGCGGAAGCTTCTAGGCAAAATTTCGATAAGAGTGGATGATCTTTACCGCCAGCTGAATCAACAACAGCAGCTGCCTCATCAATAGTATTGATTTTACAATCGAGCTCTGCGCCTGGTCGCAAGCGGTAAGCCCTGAGTGCCATTAGAGCGAAACTGCGGGCGCGGGCTGTGGCTGCGTGTTTTAACCTGCCTCGCTCAAAGCCTGCCCGCGAATACTGCCATTGCCGCGCAACTGGGGGCGGCTCGAGCATTTCTACTTGTAAGGAGGCTGTAAAAAGGCAATTTGAGCCGTTCTTCAAGAAACTTCGCGATTTAAAGTCAGGAAAGACATTTTCACTTAGCATCTTACCGACCGCTGTCTGCGCAATGGTGGAAATCCCACTAACAGTAGAAATTACGGCGGTAAATACCCTATGCGGCAGAATTAAGTAACCTTATACTGCAAAAACGCTCGGGTGAATCTAAGGTACAGGAATCCATTGCCCTCTTATGTTGGTAACCACATGAACCGCCAGTTGACTGAAGATATTCTCAATTACATTGAGATGTATTGGGCGCGACTAATCCGCTCGAACCCCGAAGATAGACAGACGTTGATTGGTTTGCCCAAACCATACATCGTGCCCAGTGACGGCGAGATGTTCCAGGAGATGTATTACTGGGACAGCTACTTCATGTCTCTAGGAGTGCTCGGCACCGAGTATGAGGGGTTGGTCATAGATATGACCGACAACATGGCGTATTTATTTAAACGCTTTGGTGTGATCCCCAACGCCACCAGATATTATTTCTTGTCGCGCAGCCAGCCGCCATTCTTCACGGCGATGATTCGCTTGGCTTACAACATCATGAAAGAACGTGGTGATCTGAACGCCAATCAATATCTGGCCGACATGATCAAGCTAGCCGAAGAAGAGCACGATACCGTGTGGATGGGCGAACGCCAACCACACCACAGACTGGTGCACCAGGGCTTATCGCGCAATTTCGATGTCAATTTTCTCGACAGCATGGCCCATTGCGAGAGCGGTTGGGACCATTCAACCCGTTGCGATGAGCGCTTTCTCGAGCATTTGCCGGTTGACCTGAACGCCATTCTGGCCAGCTGCGAATCGGATATCGCCTGGGCCCATTCAATTTTAGGCAATCACGAAGGTGCCAGAGAATGGCAGCAGAAAGCCGAAAGACGCAATGAAGTGATTCGCGACTTGATGTGGGACGAAGAACTCGGCTTCTTCTTCGACTATGACTATGTCCGTCAGAAGCGTCACAAACATGCCTCCCTGGCCGGTTTCTTTCCACTATGGTCTGGCACAGCCAGCGCCAGTCAAGCTAAACGGATCGTCGAGGAATGGTTGCCGCAATTCGAAAAAGCTGGCGGTCTGGTCACGTCGCTCGACGCTCAAACGGGTAGACAGTGGGCCGCCCCCAACGGCTGGGCACCGCTGCAATGGCTCGTCACGACTGGATTGGAGAGATACGGATTCAAAGCCGACGCCGACCGTTTGCGCCGGAAATGGATGACTGCTAATGCTCTGATCTTCGAAAAAACGGGTGCCCTCTGGGAGAAATACAACGTCATCGAGATTGACGGAATGCCAGAAGAAGGTCTCTATGGCTCCGTCCGCGGCTTCGGCTGGACTAATGCCGTCTTCGCTCAATTCGAGCGAGCGTTGCGCGTCGAAGAAAACATTTGTGCTCGTGAAGGAAACCATGAGCAGAATACTGAACAACATCGTGAGCAACACCACGAACAGCACCACGAACAGCACCACGAACAGCACCACGAACAGCACCACGAAC
>CAJCHQ010001033.1 GCA_903970295.1 Bryobacterales bacterium | reverse complement strand
TTACTATGAGCCGACCGTGCTTTCAGGCGTCGATCACTCGATGCTGATCATGCGCGAAGAAACTTTTGGTCCGGCGATTCCGCTCATGGAATACAGTACCTTCGAAGAAGCAATCGAGCTTACCAACGATTGCATGTTCGGGCTTGGTGCGTGCTTGCTCACCACCGATTCATTGAAAGCTAAGCTGTTCCTCGAAGAAGTGAAGGCTGGCACAGTCTGGATAAACGATCCCCTCACCGACAATTATGCCGGACCATTCGGCGGTATGAAACTGAGTGGTGGCGCCCGCGAATTGGGTCAGGAAGGGCTGGATGAATTCCGCGAAACCAAGCATGTACACTGGGAATTTAAATCGGCGGAGAAATCGTGGTGGTATCCGTATGGCAAAAATTGAGGGGAGGGTATCTTGATGACACATATGATCGAAGCAGCAAAAACCGGTAGAGCAAGTTGCAGAAGCTGCAAACAAGTGATTGCTAAAGGCGAATTACGAGTTGGCGAGGAAGTACCCAACCAGTTCACGCCCGGTGAGATGACTTACAACTGGCACCATCTTCCTTGCGCAGCCAAGAAAAAGCCATCAGTTTTGAAACAGGCGATGGAATCTACCGATATCGAAATTCCAGACAAAGCTGACCTCTTGAGCACGATTGAGAATTCTGCCAAGAACGAAAAGCCGACTACATTTCCCGCGGCGGAACATGCTCCAACCGGGCGAGCTTCATGCCTCGCTTGTGGTGAGAAAATAGAAAAAGGAGCTCTGCGTGTCGGCGTCGAGGCTGAAGGCGACGGCAGCCCTTTCATGCGCAGAGGTCCCAGTTATCTGCATCCGCAATGCGCCGCCAGTCACACTGGCGAGGATGCGATCGAGCTTTTCGATAAGGTCAAGGCTAACAGTCATAATCTCAGCCCAGACGAATTGGAAGTTTTGCTCGAGAAAATGAACAGCAATCCGCATTAAAGTCCGTAACGGTGGTCGAGGTCGTCGAGTATTCGTTTTGCTTCAACGTCATGGCCGGATTCGAGCAGTGACTGCACCTGCGCTAGTTCTCGCAGCCCGTCTTGACCGTTAGGACCCATCTGTTGCAGCATCGAAGTCAGTCTCAGTTGGCGCTTGGCCAATCCCACGAACTCCATTTCTTTATTATCAAATTGATTTTTCATAAATTTCTCAGCTAAGCCCTCGACCGATAACGCGCCACCGCCAGCGCTCCTACCGCCGCCCGCCGAAGATCTAACATTGGCGGTGCTAACGCGCATTTTGGCCTGCTTAAGCATTTCTTCTTGTTCGGTAATCTTCTCGCTCAAATATTGTGTCTGAGTTTTGACTGTAGCGGCGTCGCCTTTTTTC
>CAJCHQ010001032.1 GCA_903970295.1 Bryobacterales bacterium | reverse complement strand
AATCCTTTGTAGTCCTTCCGCTCGATAAACTTGTGAATGGTGTCACCGTAGGTATGCACAGCAGCGCAAATCAGCTTGCCATTTTCGTCTCCAGATTCAGCAGGAGGATGAACGACTTTCGCTCCTCGTGCCACAACCGTTTCGAAAGCTTCTCGAGCATTCCGAACCTTGAGAGCAACAACTTTGACACCATCTCCATGCTTGTGAACGTGGTGCGCAATCGGACTATCAGGATTGAGTGCCCCGGTAAGCACGATCGTCACATGGTCTTGCCTGAGTACGTAAGAGGCGAGTTCACGATCACCGGTCTCGAGTCCTTTAAAACCAACGATGTCGAAACCAAAACCGTGGTGATAGTAGTAACAGGCTTGCAGCGCATTCCCGACATAGAATTCGATGTGGTCAAATCCGTCGACAACAATTTCTGGAACCGCGGCGACGTCTGACTTTGCAGGGGTTAAAGTTTTCTCAACCATCGAAAATTCCTCGTCGTGATTTTAGTTTTTACGCGCATCGAACTTTTGCAGAAGCTGCTTAGCTTCTATTGTAGATTTTTCTTTCACATCTGGATCAGCCGCTAGCAACTGTTGAAGACACTTTTTAGCATCGACCGATTTAGCATCAACCTTCAAATAGGCTTTAGCCAACCCTAGCTCTGCGGGTGGAAAGTTCGGCACAGACGCGAGCAACTTCTGGTAATGGGCGATGGCATCAGATTCATGATTAGTCTCACGCTCTGATTCGGCCAGCTTGAACATCTTCATCGAATCAAATTCATCACCAACTACAGCCGCACTGTAGTACTTCCTGGCCAACTCCATATTGCCGGCATGCTGTTGAATTTGACCTTTCATGAACGTGACGGTCTTCATGTTCGGATATTTTTTGTCCAACCCCTCGAGGATTTTCATGCCCCCGGGTGTATCTCCAGCAATAGCCACGCGCCAGGCTTTGACACACTGTTCGGAGACGTCGGTTTCAGCAGCATAATCAACGCACTGTTCTGCGGACTCCGGTTGTTTGGCTACGGACGCGCCTGAAGTCTCAGTGGAGTAAATCTTCTTCTGATCGCCTAACCCTGCACGGGTACTCTCGGACAGCTGCACTTTAGAACTCGCACCACAGCCGTGTACCAGCGTACATAACAGAAGTGACAGACTGATGTGTGTCATGCGCATAATGGGTTCCTGTGCCAGATGTGGCAGCATTGGCCATTTAGCATAGCAGTTTTTGAGCTAAGGCAGCAGCGGTGCGTGTCCGAAATTCTGCATCACTTTAGCGTCTTTCAGCTGGCTAGCGGAAAGACTACGGCGCAGACTGGACTCTGGTAAAGGGAGTGGTGCCCCCTCTCCGTCGGGCTCATCGGACTGAACATTGCGAGCAGTTATCTCATCTTTGTTCTTATTAATCAGGAAGTGAATGCGAGCCTTGACCTTATTTACATATTTCTCAGGAATAGTATTCGTGTAGAGCAGATCGCTCAACACTTTGGATGCAGCGTACAACTCATCGCGCTTCTCTAGAAGCTCGGATAGTGCTACGCACAACAGTACATCGTTCGGATGGTGCGTATGAAGCTGCCTCAATCTCTCGATTGCCTCATCGAGCTGTTCGGGTCTTGCTTGACTGAGCGACAGCTCATGATACGAAACGTAGTAAGCAGGGTCGAGCTGCGTAGCGTCTAGATACTCCACGACCGCCTGGGCTTGCTTGCCGGAAGCTCTGAGTGCGTGACCATAGGCGTAATGTACTCTTGCATCGTTAGGCGCGTCTTCGACGGCTTTCCTCAACGTCTGCATTTCTTGTTCACTTGGAACACGCGCTCCGGCTGGTGCATTTGCAGATGGTTTAACAAGAGCTGAATCGGTCGATACCGAACCGGACTCAAGCAGCGTGGTGCCGTCGCCGGAGCGCGCAGCTTTAGGTTGGGAAGTTTTAGGTTGGGCGCCTGAAGATTGATCGCCGTCGGAATTGCCAGCAGCCCAGACTGTGCCAGGAATGTAGAAGGCGGTCAGCCCAAGCAGAGCCGAACAAAAGACTCTTCGCAAGAATCGTATGCTTTGAACGTTTGAGGTGGT
>CAJCHQ010001031.1 GCA_903970295.1 Bryobacterales bacterium | reverse complement strand
CGTGCATCACAACCTGGCCATATGCGACGCCAACAAGAGACCTGTTAAAGCCCCTGTGGTGATTCACTACTGAAACAGTCCCATGCGCTGACCAGCCTTCTCAGGAGACAGTACGAACGACTGAGTGCAGGTCAGACGACGCGAAAAATGAAACATAGGAATAAGACAAATAGAAAGAAACAGAATGACGAAATTTTCCCAAGAGAAGATCGACAAGTGGGCGCCAGGGCACTTTTTACCGATAGCAACAATCAGCCCCATGCCCTGGCAAGAACTGGAGCGATTGCTGGCAGCCAAATTCGACGAGTACGACAGCGATGGTCTGGGACTCGCCCGTGGTGCCTTGTTCAGAACTGAAAGGGGGGTGCAATTTATAGTCGAACACTTGCTTCAAGGACCTGAGTACGCGACTGTGATTCAGGCTAAGTGCGGAACTGAAGCGAGCGAGAACTTGGAGCAGATTTTGGAGGCGACCGGAATCAGTGCCTCGCAGTTGAGTTGGACTTGTGCTGAGGTGTACTTGCAGCCACACGAAATTTGGCGTCAGGACGATAACGGCGGGCAGTTCTTCGTTGAACGTAGGCTTTGTCGTGCTGACGCTAATCGGCGAGTGGAAGAACTCACGGCGCGCGGTCACAAGCAGCTGTATTGGGCCAAGCCTGTCGCTTAGCCGTGCAAGCAGATTTCGATTAAATTCGCGACGCTGTCAAAATTGTGGATGGTGGCACCTAAGCACCCGGGTGCCACCACTTTCTTTCTCCAAGTCGTTAGTTTGTCGAATACAATTATCATCCATATTTCTGGCTTTTGCTGCGTGTTTCAGTAAATACTAAATCAAATAGTAAATATCGATTTAAAAAGATAACGCAGAATGAGATGCGCTCCCCACCTGCGTTATCTGGATCGCTGATGGCAATTGGACAGAGAAATTGGAAAACCGGAAACCCGGAGAAAGAGTTGATGTGGGCAGCACCACTCTTTCTCCGGTTCGGTCATAAATCAACAGGTTGCTGATTTCCTCCATTTTGAAAGCCTCTCTTTGAGTTAGGACAAGACCAAGCGTTTTAAAGCTTAGCCCCGCCATTACCATCGGAGAGTGAAGAAGCGCCTGTGTCTGCACTCTTGGCATAAAGAGCCAACTTGCGGCCGGGGGGCAGCGACCCAGGAGTTTCCTCCGTGTAAGTATGACCCTGGACCCAGATTGAGCGACGACCGTCTGTTCCGCGGATGAGCGGGATGGTGTTCCCGAAAACCGCATTAACGAACATCGTGCCCGAGAAAAATCCCGCGCAGCGACGGTGGTAATCTCCGAGCTGGCCATTGCGAGTAGGATCCCAGGTGAAGCCGATTTCGTGAGTCCAGTTGTGTTTGTAGCGGGGTTCGGGCATGGTTTCTTCGATGCTGGTCCACCAGGCTGATGACGCTTTGCCATCGATGCACTGGATGATCGAGTAACCCATCTGTTCCCACTGGATTCGCGAGGCATCCCCTGCATTGCGCCGACGGAAGGAGCCATTCACAACCAGGGTTTTGTTGTTGAGAAGAAGACCCGCACCGTACGGCAAAACCTGTATCTGCGGATCGTTGGCTAACCCGAAGAGTTCAGCGAAGTCCGTCGGCAGCTCATCGGCCGGGTTCGACGGAAATACATCCGCTTTCTCTTCATGGCCGGTCGACCAGCTATCGAGGTATCGCTTCTTCTCGATAATCCAATCGACAATGCCATGCTCGCTCGAAAGACCCATGTGTGCCCAGGCAGGCAAATACATGACGGTAGCCGAAGGAGCGGCATTGGCGAAGCGGCGTATGTACGCACCGCATGCTGCAGCCAGTGAACGCACTCGCCCTTCGAACAGGGGCTTCTGCAGCGCTTCCAGAAGGACCGGATGGTCCTTGAAAGTATGCAGAATGTTCTTCTTGTTCTCAGCCAGAAGCTGGAAGTAGCCTTCGTCGAACATGTAACCCATGAGCACGATCAGTGTGGGCTGCACGTCTTTGATGTGCCGCTCGATCAGCTTGATGAAAGCTTCGTCGTGATTCGGGAAGACCGAATTCGCGATCATCACCATTTTGGCGCCATCCGGGAGCTGGAGGTCATAGAGACCGGCTTCGCGGATGGATTGTACGGGGTGTTCTTTGACCACCACCGCTTTGTAGCTGCTGTTTCTCTTAGCCATGATCTGTCTCCTTAGAACGGACGCAGCTTGCCGCGTCGTTTGAGCTCGTCGTAGAACTCGATGACACGGTCGGCGAATTCCGAACGGTTCTTCAGTCGCAAGACGTTGGGGCAGCGGAAGCCCTGGTTGTACAAAGTAGGCATCAAGATGCACGCGTGGGCGTAGGTGGCGACGCCGGCCGCGGTCTCGATGTTGTCTTCGGCAATCAGGGGGATGTAGCGCTCGGCGATCCAGTCTTTCTTTTGACCCGGGTACACAAATGTGACATCGCGCACAGGGTCAATCGGCAGACCGTAGTTTTTGATCAGTTCGAGCGTCAGGCGCCTCGCGATCGAGGTGTGGTGCGGATTTTGGTCCGTCTTCGAAACGTCGCCAGCGTCAGGCACGTAGGTCAGCAGCCGGATTCGAATGCCGTGATTGGCAATCTTCCAGAGCTGATCCACGATTTCCTCAGTCATGAGAGGACGGTCGCTGAATGCGCCCTTGTCCTGGCTGAGAAAATGGGTTCTGACGCTTTCCCATTCGTACGGATTGAGGGTGCACTGCGGGTCGTAACCCGGGTCGTAAAACCTCATCCGGTTGGGTTCGAGATTGGAATGCGGATACATCTGCTTGGCGAAGACCGAAACTCGAGCCAGGTAGCTGAGTACAGTCTCGTCGATGTCGCAAGCGAATTCATTCGCCCACGGTTCTGCCGCATCGAGTATTGCTTGTGGCGGCCAATCCTTCACCGCGGGTAGTGCGCGGTCGAGGTTAGCCTTTCGGCGTCTGTTAGCCATGATAGATCTCCTTGCATGGTTGCGCGTGCGCAAGCCCGACAGAGGGCAGACCGCAGTTAAGTGCGATCCGCCGCCCGGTAGAGTTTGCCGTCGAAGGTGAAAAAGTATTTCCGCCGACCAACTTCGTGTTCGACCTGAATGATCGGCACGACGTTGCCCATGATCTTGCCGTTCACAACTTCTGCCGCCATGAAGGCCGGATGCCAGTTGTTCAGCAAATCCGCGTAAGACATCATCGAGTGGTTGGGATTGACCAGCATGCCAATCTCACACGCAGTCACGATGCCAGCGAGGATTTCACGGAAGTTCTCACCAGCGCGATGCGTGTGGCCATGCACCGTACTTTTGAGGTCTCTGTCTGCGACAGCGCGAGGGCTGGCGCCAGGATGGGGGCGAACGATGTAGCCGTGGATGAACTGAACCTGATTGTTGACCCAGAGTCCACCACCGAAGCCGCCAGCCTGTTTGCGGTCGTAGATGAATGTCACTTTGTCGCCCGGACCGTAGCCGAGCATCTCGTGGAAGCTGAAAGCGGGCTCCTGAGAATTGGCGTTGGTGATGTTGGCGACCTTCTGACCGAAGTTCATCAGCCAGCGACGGATGCGATCTTCATGGTTGCCCATGATGATGAAGCAGTGACGGCAGCCGCTGACGCGGATCAGCTCATCGATCAGTTCACGTACAGAGCTGATCTCTTCGCCGAGGTTCTCCGGAATGCGGATAGATTTCGGCCAGGCAGAGATGGCGAAGAGGTCGGCGGCGTCGCCAATGAGAATGAGAATGTCCGGTTTGTAATCGAACAGCCACTCCTTGACGGACCACATGATGCCTTTGTGATGTGCCGGTGCGTGTATGTCGGGGAGAATTGCCAGCTTGATGCCATCCGGCAGCGAGACGGGCAGCATTCCGTTGTAAGTCAGTCGCGAGAACTGTGAGTCAGTGCCGCCGATGCGAATCCGGTTGAACAGTGCCTCGCGCTCGAGATTGATCAGTGACCGGCTCTGAGTGAGATTAATCAGCGATCGATTCGGGACGATGATGCTCGGCGATTCGGCTTGATGGCTGGCGATCAGTTGCTGAGCCTGTCGTGCTTCACGCACTGCTGTGCGCACGGATTTCGGCGACAGTCCGAGTTCTTTGGCTGCGCCAGTCGAAGCTTTTCGCAGTGAACTGGCTCTGATTGTCTGTGTCATGGTGTACTCCTTCCGCCCCAGAAGAGGGGGACAAGTGTTAAGTTGAAACCCCTGCCACCGAGGTTTGGAAAGTTATGCTCGATGTAAGTGTGAGTCTGTACTACCCTCCACTTAGAGAGCAGACCTTCATAGCGACTTTCATCTCAAACCCTTGCGGGAAAACTTAGGAACTACCAAAGATGTGGTTGGTGTCTTAAGTGATGAGTTGTAAAGTTTGCTGAGGAAGAGAGTGAAGGTACCCTGAAACTACCGACTGGACGGCGGATAAACAACGTGGCTGCGTCAACCTTGGCGATAATTCATAAAGTGCGAAAACGTTCACCGGTTGGCAAATGATCGAAGTGGACTGCGATAGTGGGGGCGTCACTGGTGCTTGACGTGACAACAGCGCTCTCTCTTCCGCTTTGGCTGCGGTTGTTGTGATGCATTGCGAAGCTCGCATGCCGAAGCGCTTGACTAGCCGAGCTTCACGACTGATTTAGTCCAGCTTCCAGGTTTAACTGCAGTTGTTGGGATATTGGTGGAGGTAGCGAAGCTGTTGACATCTTGACGGTTTCGACTTCTTGACCGCACCAAATGTGGTGCCATTCAGACAACCAAACCAAACTAATCGGTATAGCCAGATGATGGCTATCCACTGCCGGTTGGCGCTAGCCGCACGACCTGATTGATGTTGGAATTCTTGACAAGTGCTGGCATCAGGCCTGTATGGGGCGATAGTTTGATAACACTTCCCGACTCGATAAATTCCTCAAGCATAGCTTTCAACAAACCTGAATCACTGAGCTAATCGTTCCTACTGACCAAGCTGTCTTTCGCGTCGGGGAGAAGTCGAAACATGAGTAAAGCATTGTGCATCGTTGGCAGAGGCTGCGGTGTGCATTTATCCAACCAGCCAATCACTGAAAGGACACAACGTGATAGACAATCAGACTGCGGACCGTGGGCAGAGGCTCAAGTCCATCAACGACCAATTAACCCGTCGCAACCTGAAAAAGCTCAAGAAACTGGGCGACTATCGTCAAGGCGAATTCGAGATCGTGGACATCATCAAGTTCTACGATGAGAGTAAGCGGTTTTTCACCGACGTCAAGTTCAGTGTGATCATGCCGGGCGGAAATTCAGGTGAATTCACCATCCGCTTCAATGCCAACGGAGATGTTTCCGACGGTAGTGTGT
>CAJCHQ010001030.1 GCA_903970295.1 Bryobacterales bacterium | reverse complement strand
ATTCGTCATTTAGAAAGACCTCTGCTTTTGACTTGATCAATGTGTTGCAACACTGATTCTGAGCCATTTTCAGAGGTCTTTCAATCTTTGACTACTTACCCTTCATGAATAATCCGGGAATCAGCACGTGTCGACCCCACATCTACGCCTTTGCGTCATCTCACAGCACTCTTCTTCTCAGCCCGTGCGTGCAGACCGAGAACCTTTGCAGCGAATTGCACCGTTTTCGGTGACTCTCCTCCGCTCGGCGTTTGCTGTCCGTGCACCCAACCATTGGTCTCGAAGATTTGCCCGTGCACTTGCTCGAAGCTAATCTGGATGAACGGCAAGCCCTCGTACAAGGCGATGTCCATTTCACCGACGATTTCGAGCGTGATCCGGTTGTTCGTACCAGGCTTGATTTCGAAAGCGTCGACGGCAGAGCGAATGAATGAACGTCCCGCGCAACTACGATTAGACAGATGTCCGAGGAACACGTTCTTTCTGCCGAACCGCCGTTGGAAGAGGTTGAGCTGGCTGTGAGTTGGCAGAGTAATATGCTCCTTCGTCAAAGCAAGGCACAACTCGCCAGGGCGCAGCACGTAGTGACCGACTTCTCTGAGGTCGATTTTGATGCCGTGCCGTTTCCAGGCTTCAGCGATGTGCTCCTCGCGATAGTCGATGACATACTCCACATCCATCGGCCAGACGATCAGTTCGTGACCCAAGCTCAGATCGACGTTGCAGGCATTGAATGACGTCAGAGGCGGAAGCGGGTTGATGCCGATGTTGCCACGACCCAGTTCTTTCAGAATTTCAGTGTTGCTGATAGCCATGATATTTTCCTTTCCGCACAGCAGCCAAATCCACAACCAGGCTTCAAGCAAGGTTCTGGACGCAGCCACAGGCAATGTTTGACTCCGCTTATGCGGCAGTCGGGTGGTTTGCAGTGCGGTTGTATGCCGCGAAGATTTTCAACAAAGACGAGACAGCAGCGGCGAAATTAGTTGCCGGATCGGTAATCGGCGAAACTAGATCAGCAGCGGTTTTTGCAGCAATACAGCCGTGATTCATAGCCAGACCAAGTCCGACCATTTTCAACATAGTTGCGTCATTGACACCATCGCCGAAAGCAATGATCTCGCTCATGTCAATGCTGTAGTGACGTGCAACCGCAAGCAGACCTGTGGTTTTGTCGACAAGACCAGCCGTCAACTCGAGCAACTCACTACCGTGACGAGAAGCATAGACATTCACTCCGCAAGCCTTCGTCACTGCATCACCGAAAGCATTCAGAGTTCGTTCATCGGCGATGCAAGTCACTTTGTATGAGGGCGTGTTCGTCAATTCCTCGGGTTGGGCGTAGCGGAAAGCAGAACCCAGATTGAGGCGGTGACGGTCGGCAGCGGTGTTCCAAAAGGACTGTCGTGTGGCGAATACCCCTTCACGAGTGTGGGTCGCAGCCGAAACATCGAACTTTTTAGCAAGAGTTCTGATGATCGCGGCTGTTTGCAAATCTAGGAATATTTCCTGAATGGTTGGTCCTCCGGGAATACTCACGTGAGCGCCATCGGAAGAGATGATCGGACCTTGCAAACGCAACGAACGATGATAGGGTTCGGTTTGATGATAGATGCGACCGGTGCAGGGCACTACGATCATTCCTAATCTCACCAGAGATCGTACTGCCGCTCGGTTTGGACGACTGATTTTCATTCGCGGTGAAAGCAGTGTTTGGTCCAAGTCGACAGCCGCCAGGCGATAAGGCGTCAGGTCTGTTAGCTTCGTTATTCGAGAGGGGCTCACGGTCGGCATGGCATAACTCCTTGCAGCGCAGCAAAGCAGCGCCCGGTAAACAACTCGAGGGCATGGCACATAAATGGCGCACGCTGCTCGATGAACTCGCTAGGTCTTAAATGTGCTCGAGGGCTAATCCAACGGGGGATTAGAGAGAGCTATGAAAGGCAGAAGAAATAAGAGTGTTAGTTTGTTTTTGGCTTGAGATCAAGTGAAAAGAGTAGATACTTGTGGCGTATCAGTTTCTAAACGTAATAACAAGACTGCCCACAACGAAAATCTTCGCTGCGGGAGCGTTTCCACCACTTCGTTTGACGGGAGATGGAAGCCGCACACGGCGGCACTTGACAGCCGTACGGCTGCAAATTTTTTGTTTTTCACCCGAGATTCTCACCGCCTAAGTTACGGCTATCTCACTTCGCACACCTTCAGCAAGTGCCGACAGCTCTTGGCTTAAACCAATCCTACTAAACTTCGCGCAACTCGCGCCAATCGGACGAGCACTAATTATTTTCCGACGATTGCCTGGTGCACAATAAGGTACAAACGCTGCCATAGCCCTGTTGAGCTTACAGGTCAGTAAAGATTCGTTCCTTCACAGTCAAAAACATCAATGTTGTTGGAGCCCCCTACTTACAACAGTTAGTCTGAAGACACTTCTCTTCCTTGCACTTACGGACCTAAAACCCAGCTTGTAACCACCTCACAGTGACGTTCACTTTCTGACATTCATCAGTTGTGACCGTCTCAGTTCACACAGGAGCTGGCCTCGACTGAACTGTGCGTACCGCATGGAAGGGAATGGATGAGAGCTATCAGTCTTTTCACACCACGACTTGGGATAAGGCCACCGCCGCAATCGGAGCTGAACTCGAGATTTCAACCCCCTGGCAATGACGATTAACAGAGAAGGAATGAAGCAAATGCGCTACTACAGAAATGTGGGTATAGATTGGGCGAACACGATTCTGGACTTGCTGTCTGGAAAATCACGTGTCGTTCGCCTCGCCAACAAAAGCGACCGCTACAACGGCTTCGTCAACGATGAGATCGCCGAACTCGAACGCTTGATCGCCAAAGTCAAGGCAACCGGCGCCGCTCAAGCGAAACTCAACAGCGAAGCGCTGGGCAAAGCCATTGGCGCCGCCAACGAGGCTGAGTTCAGAGTGTTGGAATCGCGCGCCAGAGCCTTGAATGCATTGCGCATGCAGGCAGCAAGTCGCATCGAATCGTACCAGCGCATGATCGAACGTACCCAGAGCAACCTCCGGGTCGAACTCGCCAGCGCCGAAGCTACTTACGATGCGAAGAGCGAGAAGATCCTCAACGACATCGCCGCCGGCGAAGACGCTCAGGATCGCGCCCGCGACGCCGAAGCTGCACTCAGCGGTCAACCGCCGTCAGACGAGGTCGGTACCGAAAGCTGATCGCGAATTGCTCTCCCCGTCAAAACTCCTGGACGAAACTTTGAGGCAGCTCGGCTGCACTTGCAAAACGTCAAGGCTTTGATGGGGAGCGCACGTGGCTAACGGTGAAAAAGCAAAAAAAAAGGCAGCTGCACTTCCTGCGAGGTGCGGCTCCTTTTTCTTTTTTTTCGTCGTCGCCAATATTTACTACACCTTATAATCGCACAGAACTCAAAACGATAAGGCTTGACGGACAGAGCCGCAAACCTTATCGCTCGTCAATCAAACATCATGCATCCAGCAAACCAGGCTGTTAGCTGTGGCAGGCCGGATCGCCGATTTGACAGACCGCACCAGGAAGAGTTTCGGTCGATGCCTCGGCAGAAGCGGCAGGCGCAGCGGCCTTCAGCGGAAAGAACTGCTCGACGGCAGCAGAGATTGCCGCCACGTAGGCCGTTTCTCCCCGCAGCTGCACTTCCTTGTAGCCGGCGAGGAGTGCCTGGAATTCAGGCGATTCCTGATATTCCTGGAGAGGCTTTCTCAGCTCGGCGAGTCGGGCATCGAAAGCGGCCTGGTCGATGTTGCCGTTGTTCAGCTCTTCTTGCAGCGCGACGAGGGCTACCCGATAGGCTTGCGCACGCGGTCTGTAGGCTCTGTTGAAAGCTTGCACTTCAGGCGAGTTTTCGGCAGCGGCGTTGGCGGCTTCGAAGTCGGCTGCCGCGGCTGCGGAAAGCGCTGCGAAACCGATTTCCGCTGGCGATTGCTCTTCAGCCGCGCCCGCACCGAAGAGCAGATTGCGCACTTTCTCCCTGGTCACGTCGCCGTAGAAGCCGGCGAAATTCTCGCCCGCGACACCGTCACGCATGACGACGACATGCGGGATGCCATTGACGCCAAAACGCTCACTCAGGGTCGGCGCATCGTCTTTGTTGACTTCGACGACGAGAACTCGTCCGGCGTAGAGGCGAGCGAAGAGTTCGACGAAAGGACCCATCTGACGACAGGGCGGGCACCAGGCGGCGCCGAACTTGACGAGCACGAGTGGCGAGCCGGCGGTAAGTGTGTCGAAATCAGTTTCAGTGGCGTGCACGATGGCACTGGTGACTTGGCTTTCAGACATAAATATACTCCTTGATGGTTGGCTATGGAGACGAGCCCAACGCCCGACTCAGTTAACGCGAGACATTTGTTTCGCGTCGAAAATGCACCACAGATGGTGCAAACCCAGCACGAGAGTCAGCGATTATGTTGCCGACAATCGCGCTGAATTTCGTATGCAGTCAAACCCGGGGGACAGCTTTCGGTCAGGCTGATGCTACGATCTAGGCAGCATAGACAGACAGAAGAGGCGTCAGGAATGACTGAAGAAAATCGATGGGACAGGCCCTGGGGTAGCTTTTTTGTGCTTGAGGACAAAGCGTTCACGAAGGTGAAACGTCTAGTGGTCAACCCGGGACATCGCCTCAGTTACCAGAGCCACAAGCACCGCGACGAACACTGGGTCATAGTCCGAGGGGTGGCGCATGTAACTCTGGATGACGTGACGAGGGATTACCATTACGGCGATCATGTTTTCATCAAAAGAGGCACCAAACATCGACTCGGCTGTGCAGGCGATGAACCTGTAGAGATTATCGAAATTCAGACCGGAGACGCATTCCCAGAGGAAGACATCATCCGTTATTCCGACGACTACGAGCGGGCTGGGCGCACTGATTGATGAGGGTATATGTTCCTTGTGAAATTTGATTGAAGATACGAGAGCCTAATCTTTGAGCCAATCGAATTGCAAAATCAGGTGGGCGTACTTTACAAGTTGTGAATGGACCGGATTTTCTCCACCAGCGACTTAACAGCTCTGCTAAATGGGAGAGTTGCCTGTGAGCAGCTCAAAAACTGTTGTCATGAATAAATCTATACGCAGCAACATGCGCTATTTTTAGCAAAAATCGCATAGCGCAAGCGCTGCCACCTGTCATATATACAAAAGGCTTGCCAAGCAGCGCACACATATCATTTCATGCTTGCAGCAAACACTCTTGCAGGCATAGTTTCAAATCATTGATTTTTTCTTTTTGCCTAACAACCAAATCACTGCTTTTGACTTAGTTCTAAAACGCTGACTACGAAAAACAATTCCGGAGCTTGCACCAGAGCTTTCTCGGACTTTCTCGCCCTGGTGCACGGCCAACGCAAACGCGTGACGGCCTCAACTGTTATACCTAAAGGAGACCGTTATGTCTCAGAACAACGAAAGACTCTTACACGGACACCACTGCAGTCACTACCACTGGTGGCAAGGCACATTGACGGCAGCTCGCAGACCGTTCGCAGGCGCTGGCACACCACGTCGCTACGCGCCCAGCCTCACGGTCCAGACCAAACACGTCAAGCTCGTCCTGGCCGTCGAACCGGAAGCCAAAACACTGTCCGGCACATGCAACACAACATTCGAACCGATCTTCGGTTCGATCACGGAAGTCTTTTTCGAAGCTGCCGCAAGCATCAAAGTCGAAAAAGTTGCCGTCGCCGGTTCGAACGATCAGCTCGCTTTCACGCTCTCGGACAAAGGCTTCACGGTTCAGCTGCCCAGGGCCCTGAGCAAAGGTGAAACGATCGAAATTTCGGTTCAATATCACCTCGAAGATCCAAAGGCCGGCATCTACTTCACTGGACCGTCCGCACAATATCCGAACAAGCCGCATCAGACCTGGACCCAGGGCGAAGATCAAGATTCGCATCACTGGTTCCCGGTGATCAATGCCGACCATCCCAACCACAAGATGACGGGTGAAGTGATTGTCACAGTACCGGCGAAATACACGGCACTGTCTAATGGCAAGCTCATGGAGGAAACGCTCAACGATGCTCAGGGCACGCGCACCACGCACTGGCTTCTGAGTCTACCGCACAGCGCCTATCTCTTCACTCTCACAGTCGGCGTCTTCGTCAAACTCGAGAAGAGTTGGCGCGGAATGCCCGTGCAGTTGTACTGCGACCCGAGCCTGGAAGAACAAGCCAGAGCGTACTTCGAGGGAACCGACGAATTAGTCGAGCTTTTCTCGCGTTTGTCTGGCGTCGACTATCCGTGGAAGGTTCGCTATGCTCAGGTGATGGTGCAGGACTACATGTTCGGCGGTATGGAGAATACTACTAATACGACGATGACCGACACCATCCTCTCGGACCACACAACTCGGGCAGAATACCGGAAGTCGGAAATTGCGCTCAACGCCCACGAGTTCAAGCACCACTGGGAAGGCGACTACATCACCGTCGAGGACTGGGCTCACACCTACATTCAAGAGGGTGGGGCAACTTACGGCGAAGTCGAAGCGATGGAGCACTTCTACGGTCTGCCCGAACGTGACTATTACGTGCATGGGTTAGCCAATACGTACTTCGCGGAAGACAGGCAGTACCGTCGGCCGCTGGTCACCAACCAGTACAGCGACCCGATGGACATGTTCGATCGTCATACCTATCAGAAGGGCGGGTTAGTAAGGCATATGCTGCGCTACCTCCTCGGCGACAAAGGCTATTACGATTCGTGCCAGACCTTCTACACCGACAATGCTTTTCAGTCGGTCACTTCCAATGACCTGATCAAAGCAATCAAGAAAACGACCGGGCAGAACTTGCAGCAGTTCTTCGACCAATGGGTTTACGGTGCGGGGTTCCCAGAATATACGGTGACCTACGCCTGGGACAAAACCAAGAAAACTGCAACTGTAAAAGTCTCGCAAACGCAAACTCTGGATGAAACTACCGGTCTCTTCACGATGCCTATCGTTTTCAGCTTCGGTTTCGCCGGCGGTACCAATCAGGAGTTCACTCGCACAGTTGCCGGCAAAGATGAGACTTTCGAGTTTCAGCTCGCGGAAAAACCGGTAACCTTCCGCTTCGATCCCAACAACTGGGTGCTGAAGAAGGTCGAGTTGCGGGGTGTCACCAAGAGCATGCTGATTCGCCAATTGCTCGGTGATGATTCGGTGATGAGCCGCATCAACGGTGCACATGCCCTGGCCAAACTGCAGGGTGCGGATGTCGTAAAAGCCCTGAAAAAGGCATGCAACGCCAACTTCCACTGGGGTGTCGGCGTCGAGGCTGCCAATTGCCTGGGCATGATCAAGACAGACGCGGCGATGTCAGCATTGAAGCGTCTGGTCAAACAGTCCGATGCCCTGGTTCGGCGTTCGGTTGTGAAAAATCTCGGGCAGTTCAAAGACGAATCGGTTGTCGACTTGCTCGTCGGTATAGTCACCGACGGCACGGAAGAAAGCTTGTTCGTTATCGCCGAAGCTGCCCAGGAACTCGGTCATAGCAATTCGAAGAAAGCATTCGAACCTCTGCGACAGGCTCTCGACCGTCGGTCGTGGAACGACATTATCAAGATAGCGGCTCTGCACGGGCTCTCCGAACTTGACGATGAACGAGTGATCGATATCCTGGTGGCAAATGCCGCGCCCGGTCAATCGCAACAGGCGCGCCCTGCAGCGATTAAAGCACTCGGTCTGGTCACTTCCAGGAAACCGAAGGCGCTGGTCAAGTTGCATCAAGTCGCAGATCAGACCGAGAACGAATTTCGTTTGCGCATGGCTGTCATTGGTGCCCTGGGTGAAACGAAACAGAGAAAGTCATTGCCAATTCTCAAGGAACTCGCTCATACCGCTCAAGACGGGCGTCTATCACGAGCTGCCAGATTGGCAATTGAGGATATGACCAAACCAAAGGACGATACATCGGTTCAGTTCGCCGCATTACAGAAGCAGATTGCTCATGTCAGTGGCGAATTGGCGCAGTTGGATCGAAAAATTCGTAAATCCAAGAAGAGCGCATAACCCGACAACTCAGGGAAATCACCGACTTCTGGTGATTTCCCCTTTTTCATTACTTACCGAAATAAGTTGTTTTCCGCATGAACTTATGGCACAGACAGCGGCAACCTCGCTTCGCCTTTGTCAAAGATTATCCCCCAGATAATTCATGAACAAATTCAAAATTTGAGTGAATGTTTGTATTCGAGTGTTGAAGAGCGGTCAAGAGCATCGA
>CAJCHQ010001029.1 GCA_903970295.1 Bryobacterales bacterium | reverse complement strand
TCAGAGGAAGTAGATACCCTGGTCCAGGAATACAAACAAAGCACGAGGCAAGATATTTGCTTCGACAGACGGGTGCCACGTCCGGCTTATCCGCATCCAACATCATCAGCCTACGATCCATCCTTGTTTGCGACACCATTCAATCAATATGCTCGCAACATCGAATCGTTCGATACTAAAGATCCGTATTCTCAGTCCTCATCCTCTAACTACGGCTGGGTCAACATCTCCCATAGCGAACCCCGCAATCCAATTGCCAAGCTCCTCTGGCATGGCACCAATTGGTTGGAGAATCTCTCGATCAAACTACCGTAACCCTTTCTCTTACTTATATAATTCGAATTGCCGATGACTCTGTCCTCGGCAATTTCGTTATATACGTTTAGTTCACGTCTCCTTCTTCAATGTCGACCAAACGAGCTGATGACTGGGCAACCGCAAACTGCACAAAATGAATCAGCCAGGCGCGCTAATCTGGACAGCGCGAAAACGCTTGTTGAAATCGAAAATCTGAAAAAGCATTTTCCGATCAGAAAAGGATTTTTCAACAAACAAGTCGGTGCCGTTCGCGCTCTGGATGGAGTCGATTTGCAAATATTCGAAGGCGAAACGCTTGGTCTGGTCGGTGAGTCTGGTTGCGGCAAATCGACATTGGGTCGGGTGATGCTGCGCCTTTTGCCTGCCACATCCGGCAAAGTCATGTTTGCCGGCACCAATGTTCTCGATTGCGCCAAAGATGTTTTGAAAAAATTGCGGCGCGAGATGCAAATCGTTTTTCAAAATCCATATGCCAGTTTGGATCCACGCATGACTGTCGCTCAAATCGTGGCCGAACCTCTGGAAGTGCACAACGTCGCCAGAGGGGCTGAGCTGCAAGAAAAAGTGCAGAGCCTTTTGAAATTGGTCGGATTGGCGCCCGAAATGGCCAATCGCTATCCGCATGAATTTTCCGGGGGGCAAAGACAACGTGTCGGTATTGCCCGTGCCCTCGCTTTAAGACCGCGTTTGATTGTCGCCGACGAGCCGGTTTCCGCCCTCGACGTCTCGGTGCAGGCGCAGATTTTAAACTTGCTGATCGATCTCAGACAAGAATTCAATCTCACTTATTTATTCATCGCCCACAATCTGGATGTCGTCCGTTATATCAGCGATCGTATCGCCGTCATGTATCTGGGCGTGATCGTCGAATTAGGTCAGACGCCCGATGTTTACGCCACGCCTTTGCATCCATACACTCAAGCTCTGATCTCGGCAGCGCCAATTCCCGATCCCCATTTCGATCGCAGCTCGCGCATTATTTCGCAAGGTGATTTGCCCAGCCCGGCCAATCCTCCGCCAGGCTGCCGTTTTCACACGCGTTGCCCGATCGCCAAAGATAACTGTCGAATCGATGTGCCGGCACTGCGTGAAATCACACCGGGTCACTTCTCGGCCTGTCATTATGCCGAAACACTTTTGCCTCAAACTTCTCGGTAAATGGCGCGCAAAGCCTTGCGCCAACTGGGGTTTGTCAGTAGATCGGTGCTGTCGCTAAATTGATCGACTTTGCCAATCAAAGGTTGAGCGGCAATGGCGGCAACAGTCGGATCAGAAATTTTTGCCCGGATAGCCGCCGAATAGACACCCTTACTGATTACCAAAAACGGGCGATCGAAAAAGGGACTGACTATTTCAGGCAACGGCTCGGTGATTTGCAAAGCGCGATGGCGCCTGGCGAGATATTCATAAGCAGGCGTGAAATGGCTTTCGCGCTCTTGCCAGCTCTGAGCGGTGAGCACTTGTTGAAGCGAAGGTGCCAATTGGCTTGCCGCGTCCAATTTGAGGAATGCACTACCGAACCACTTGGGATAGGGCGCATATTTCTTTTCCATGAGAAAACATAGACGCATGATGTCACGCACCAATCTCGCGGCGATCAGAGCCGACCCTAATTCATCGCCGACACTGCCGGCTCGACCCATCAGGTGCTCTTCTTGTTCGATGCGCCCCCAGGCAGACGCGAGCAAATACAACCAGACGTCTTTAGGATAATAAGCAAAGCGATCGCGCACTGCCTGCAAACCCAGGTCGTCATGAAAGACAGCCCCTGCGGTCAACGTAGCCAGCAATTGCTCGGGGAAGGTGAACCAATCGCAAGCCAAAATTTCGTTGTGCAAATCGAAATTGAGATGGTTTAGAACAAAGCCCTCGATCGTCCAAGATTCAACCCGGTGATTAATAGATTCATTACTATCGTAATCAAGTCCTTGGGCACCACTGCCTGTGGGCTCTGAAAAAGTAGTCGGATAGCCGTTGAAACGGTGAGGCAGATTCTTGGCCAAAAGGGCATGCAGGCGGGGGGCATTTTGTTCGAAACCGGCGGTGGGCAAAAAAATCATGGCCCGCGGTCCCCAATCATGATCGCAAGACATCTCCGTATCGAAACCCAAAATTTCCGACCCTGCACCAATCAGGGCAGCGCTATACACCCACTCAGGGAAATGCGTTGCCAGTAAAGGCTCGATCGCCTCGTGGAAAAAGCGCCGACTGAGTTCCAGTCCCTTTATGAATTTTGCATCGCCCAAGTTCAAGCACTCAATTGATGCGGCACAGAACCATCTGTTAACTGGCTCGTTTCGCCACCAGTGACCTTATCGATCTGATTGCTTTTGGCCCTCGCGATGTAAGCGAACCAGGTTTTGATCATGGCGTTCACTTGCCAGATGTTATCGGCTTGCGTCAGACTTGGTGTCAGATAGATTTGACCGGCTTCGCCATCAAGCAGACAATCGACCACGATGTAATTGAGCGGTATCGGTTTCAGCCAGCGCGGATGCGTAGCGAGACTGATTTTAGTGACATCGGACAGAGGCAAATCAAAGGATATTTTTTTGCTTGTATATTGCAAAGCCCTGCCCGAAAGACAAAGCGTGCCTCGCGACTGAAAGAGCCAGAAAAGCCAGTATTTAGCCGATTTCTGATAAGCCTTCGTGTTTGTCCAACATTCGGTACTGAGCATGACATCACTCAAATTAGTCTGCCCCTGCGAAAGTTCGAACAGACGCCGGCTATAAAAATCTGCCACTTGCAAACGCTTCAGTTTCAAATTGCCATCGATCAGGTCATGCAAATCTTGCCAGATGTCTTCGCTCTTGCCTGAGGCGACGCGTTCTTCAATCGCAATCAATTTGAGACGGCCGCGGTTTTTCAGGCGGCCGGCGAAGCTTAAGGCAGTGACAGTGCCCGCACCGACGGCCATGCCGCCGAGAAGAAAGAAAATACAACTGAGCGAACCGAAACCGAAAGTGTAGAAAAGCAATGGCGCGAACATCCCGGCTAAAACACCGAAGGCTGCACAAACCACGAAGATCAAACAATAGACAGTGAGCGCCGCTCGATTCTCGAGGAAGCGCTCGCGCAACGACAGCTCACCTCTCAGGTGATACGTCCCAGTGGCCGGAAGGTCATCGCTCATGCCGGTTCGTCCTCGCTACCAGGACATTCTACCCAGCTCTTTAGATTTTTAGGCAGCTTCGATGAAACGAGGACTGATGCGCTCCTTCAGAATTCCCTGGGCATAAGCTCGGTCGTAAAGCGTGGTAATTGCCAGACGGCCTCTCTCACCATAATCTATCGTTGATTCATTCACATACATGCCGATGAATTTGTCAGCTTGATCTTCTGGAATGCCGCGAGCCCATTGCATAGCAAAAAGCAGGGCTTCATGACGATGGTCCAATGAGTATTGAATCGAATCTTGCATCAATCCAGCCAGTGTACGCGCTTGCTCTGAGGGCAAATCTTTGCGCACTATGTTACCGCCCAGAGGTAGTGGCAGTCCGGTTTGATCGAGCCACCATTGACCGAGATCGACGATTTTGGCAAAGCCCATTTTTTCATAAGTCAATTGCGCTTCATGAATAATCAGACCAGCTCCCACTTCATTGTTTTGCACGGCCGGCACGATTTTGTCGAACGGCATTTCCACGACTTTCAATTGCGAGTCGTATAATTGCATAGTCAAAAATGCGCTCGTCATGCGGCCAGGAATTGCTACCGTTGTTTCTCTTAATTCTTCTTTCGACATTTCTTTCCGGGCGAGAATCATGGGGCCATAACCAAAACCTAAACAGCCACCGCATGGCAGAAGATCGTATCGATCGGCAACATCTGGGTAGGCGCCGAAAGATATGGCCGAGATTTCGAACAAACCATTTTTGGCGTCGAGATTGAGCTGCTGAATACTCTTCAGAGAGTGCTTGATTTTCAGCCCCGGAGATTTGATCTTCTCGGTCGAGAGGGCAAACCACATAAAAGCATCATCGGCATCAGGTGTGTGCCCAAAGCCTATCTCTTTGACCATTGTTTGTTCGACCATATCTTTTTATTTACCCTCTAGACAGGCGGGATGCGCGATCCTTCCGACAGTTTCGGACGCAGGTCGGTGATCGTCCCATCAGTGCGCTGCCAGGTCGTACCGAAAATGCCGCGTTCGACAAGATCCGTATAGACACAGAAGACGCATTTACCAGGGCCGACTCCGGCTTCTTCTAACAATGGTTGTGTCCATTTGCGCAATGTCACTATCCGTGGTGCACTACCTGTGACCACCCAGATCGGATATCCGGTTTTGAGAAAGGCTCTGATCTTCGGCTCCCAATGTTTGGTCTGTCTGAAATTACCGGTGTCGATTTCCAGAAGCACTTTGATAGGCTCCAGAGTAGGATAGCTGAAGGCGATCGTGGCGTCGGTCTGCTCTTCCAGATTGGTCAAATCGCCAGACAACTCTTTCCAGAATTCACGTCCGGTCGTGAATTCCAGATCGACGATCAATTTACGATGTTCAGCATCTTCCATAGCCAGTCGCACATCGACAAGACGCAAGAAGTGCTCTTTGTGATAGGTATGCGGTGGCCCGGTTGGAATCGTCTCCCAGGAGATGCCGCGATTTTGCTCGAGCACTTTGGCTCCGGCAGTCGTCAAAAAATAAATCAGCTCCGGACGACCCCGCCCTTCCATACGCCCGCTCGATGAAGAGCCGGTATAACCAGCTTGTTGCAAACGTCTGAGACGCTTTCTCGCCGTTTCATAACTGATATCGGGGAAGCACAATCTGGCTAGCTGACTGGAGCTTACGGTTCTATGAAGGTAGAGCTGCACCAGCGCCCAGATGTCTCGCTGCATCAAAACCAAGCTCTTTTTCTTGGCTTTAACTTTCCCGATTTTATCAGTCATAGTGTCGCCTGGGTTTCCTCTAGGCATACGGGAGCTGGACATTATCGCTATGCCCGAATTACTACCCCGTAAATAGATTGTAGACTAATGCGCGTCGATAAAGTAACAAGAACCGACCAGCCGTCCTTGAATTTTATTTGTCTGTAGATGCCTCGTGGGCTCGGATGGAAAGACGTTCTCCGCGCAGGGCGTAGAACGTCTTGGATGAGAGCGCAAAGCAGTTTAGAATTCAACCCGTGGACTTTTGGGCGCTTTTGGCTGAGCCAGCGGTTGAGCAAAGCCCAGCTTGGCAGGGTCGAGGTTGAAGCTTGTCACCGGCTGTCTTTGATTCGTCACAGGCGCACCACTGGTGGTTGCCATATCATTTGTGCCCGCGGCTGGGGCTGCATAGTTTAACGGAGCAGACTCAGCTGCTTGCATGGCATTCTGGCGGGCGAGACTCGGAAACGGGGGAGCATTAACGGGCGCTTGCGCTTCTGCATAGCTGGATTGCGTATTGGCGATCACGGCTTGGGTAGCCAGTTCGACCCGGGGGGCTTCGGCTGCCACACCGATGAAACTACCGCATTCGATGCAGAATTTGCCTTTACCGGCAGGTTTGTTGCAGCTTGGACAGATGCGGTTGGCGGCGCTTACCGGACCGGCGTTTGGCACAGGCGCCTGGGGCTGGGGGTAGCCAGGTGGTGCATACGCTTGCGGGGCATAGGCATAACCCGGAGTCGCAGGGGCTGCACTCTCTGGCGGCGGCGCGTAGGTGATCGGGTTGCCGTAAGCGTCTACATATTGATTGCTATACGGGTCAGTCGGCACACCATTGCCCATGGCGAATGCCGGCAGGCCGTTGCCGCGTTCGCTACCGCCTGGCTGAGGGATGAAACCGGAGCCATCGCCCGGCATGTCTTCGGGACTGCCAGCACCAGAAGGGCCCTCGTCTGGACCGGGAGTACGCGATGAGACGTTGTGCAACAAGTGCAAGCGAGCGATTTCTTCAATACCACGAAGGTCGACCATCAATGGTTTCACTTCACCGTATTCAGGATCACCGGCTGGGGAGAGGTAGACCAGTCCGTGATGTTTCTCCATGCGCTTGATTGAGTCGGTATCGACACGGGCGACAACTTGCTGCGAGTGGATGCGGTTCCAACTGGTGGGGAAAATACCGAAGCCTGTAGCCATGTAGTGGTCCGAAATACCAGGCACGACAACGGCAT
>CAJCHQ010001028.1 GCA_903970295.1 Bryobacterales bacterium | reverse complement strand
AGATAGGTCATATAGATGGCCGGCGACCCAATATGAAAGATTGACGGGATCTTCGGGCAGATTGCTCGGCAACTCGACTCGCTTATCTTGTAATTTAGCCAACAATCTGGCGATGTCTCGAAGTGATTGAGAGACCCCTTCGGCCAGTCCAGAGAGATCTTGCTCGGCCGGTTCATCGTCTACCCACTCCACCAGACCTATGTTGTAGGGCTTTTCCTGGACGTAGTCTAAAACTCTTATGCGTCTGGTCCCCCTCGTCTCGATGTACATGCGTCCGTCGAGCAGGCGTCTTACCTCCGTAATCTCCGCACAGCAGCCGATTTTGGCGGTCTGGCCGTCAGTTGGATCGAAATGAAGAACGCCGAATTTTTTGTCGCCGTCGAGAATGGTGTTAATCATCAGGCGATAACGGGCTTCGAAAATGTGCAGCGGCAGGGGTTGTGCCGGAAACATAACCACCCTGGGCAAGGGGAAGAGTGGCAGCTGACGTACTGAAATTGAGGATGGTGAGGTCATGGATGGCAACTAGTAAAGTGGTCAATACTTCTACTCTAGCGCAAAATCGGCTCAACTCACGAAAAATGAACTTGAGCCTTAACGGTCATCGCGATTGGCTGGGGCTGGTTTGGCAACCCATCCGTAACCGGTGGCTGGGGAATGGCAGATGAATTTGCCGCGCGCGGCTCCGCTTGCACCATTGGTAGTACCAGTCTCATGATCTCGACTGCTCCGGCCAGGACCAATGTTTATGAGACTCGGAAGATCGGAGAAATTTGGCTTCGGTTTGTGTTATCAAGGAATAAAGCTAGTTTGCGGAGGTCCGTTACAAGTTTGCCTCGGCCAACTAAAGGAGAGCCTATGAAAAGATTGAAGCTAGTCTCCGCCAGCGCCGGAGAGAGAGAAAGCCAAAGTTTGCCGACACACCGGGCCGACCATTCCAATGAGGAGCTGCTCGACGCATATTCGCATGCTGTCGTCACTTCGGCCGAGAAAATTAGTCCTTCGGTGGTCAACCTGGAAGTTTTGCGCAATATCCCTGGCCGCCATGGCGCTCAGCGCCTAGCCAGGGGCGGCGGCTCTGGATTTGTCTTTACGCCCGATGGTTTCATTTTGACCAACAGTCATGTCGTCCACGAGGCTACCGAGATCGAAGTTACACTGTCAGACGGTGGCCGATTTCCATCCACAATCGTTGGCGATGATCCGGATACTGACCTGGCAGTGATTCGCATCTACGCACCGAATTTGGTACCGGCCCGTCTCGGCGACAGCAATCACTTGCGCCCAGGCCAACTGGTCGTGGCGGTAGGCAATCCATATGGCTTCCAGTGCACGGTTACAGCCGGTGTCGTAAGCGCGGTCGGACGCTCGATGCGTTCCGAGTCGGGTCGCCTGATCGACAACGTGATTCAGACTGATGCTGCCCTTAATCCCGGTAATTCCGGCGGTCCGCTGGTAACGGCGCGAGCGGAGGTGGTGGGAGTCAATACGGCAATTATTTCTTCAGCCCAGGGCATCTGTTTCGCCACGCCAATCAACACGGCTAAAATGGTGGCGTCGATGTTGATTCGAGACGGCAAAGTAACGCGCAGCTGGATTGGTGTCGGGGCTCAGGTTGTGCCTTTGCCTCGCCGATTTGTTCGTTTCTATGGATTGCCTAAAGAAACAGGTGTGCTTGTCACTTCGGTCGAAAAGGCCAGTCCCGCTGCTCAAGCTGGTTTGCAAGAAAGAGATTTGATCGTTGGATTCAATGACGAAACGGTTTCTACAGTCGATGATCTGCATCGACTCTTGGGTCAACAATTGGTAGGCAAATGGATTTCCATCACTTTGATCCGTCACGATGAAAAAATCGAGCGGCACATCGTTCCTGCCGCACAATCCTGAGGCACTGATCCAGCTAAGGCATCTCGTTCAAGGCAGCCACTGCCGCAAATTCGGCTCGTGCAGGCGCATTTTTTTCGGCAATCGAGGTATCGGTGTGTTTGATCAGCCAACCGACGACGATCTTGCTCACATGCGGTTTGATGAAACTGGTGCCCAAAAGGACGTGCCCACAACTGCGCAAGAAGACCAATTCTTTATCGATTCCTGGTTTGTGTTTGACGATTTGCTTGACCGAAGTGGGACTGCAAATATTGTCGTCGGTACCCTGAAGCATCAGCAGTGGCAAATCCTCTGGCAGTTTCTTGACGCGCTCAGGCGTAGAATGAATGAAAAGCCCGGTGGCAATCATTTCTTTGCCCGATAGGGTGCGCCTTGAAAGCGGGTCGTCAACCATCTCTTTGGTGATGCGCTCATCCTCGGAAGAATAGCGTTTGATGTATCGTGTCACTTGCATGGGCCGACTGAGGTTTTTGAAGCCTTTGACGATGTCTGGCAGGACCCAGTCAGGCTTGAAATGCCGGGGGTGAGTGCCGACGCTGGCTAGAATCAGGCCTTTGACGGCGGCCGGGCGATCGGATATGGCCGTGACCAGAACTGCCGCGCCACAGCTCTCGCCGACAGCGTAGATCGGCAAATCAGGATGGTCATTGCCGAGAACGTCGAATAAATGTTCGATATCCAGAGCGCTTTGCTTGTAGTCGACGGTGTAGCCGGTTTTGTAAGTGTCGGGACGGTAGTGCCACTGCCCATGTCCGCGCAGGTCAACAGAGCAGACCAAAAATCCTTGCAAAGCGAGCTGTTTGGCTAAGACCTCAAAACAACCGGCCTCCTGGGTGGCACCATGGACGGTGATAACAATCGCTTTTGGCTGCTTGGACGAATCACTCCATTCGTAGAGAGGCAGCTTAGAATTTGCCGAGTCTGCGCTTTCGTCATTGCGCACGACGTCGGCTTTAACGGCAGGAGGCAGAGCGATACCGATAAAAACGGCGATGCTCAGGAAGAAGACCCTGGCGGTTGGCGAAGAAAACCAGCCTTTGCGGTTCAGGTGCGGCTTTTGCTGAGATGCAGGCGCTGCTAAAAGCGCCTCAGGGGGTAAATTCATTGGTGACGTCTTGGCAACGCGCTTGTGCACGCTGGGCAGTTGCCTCTGAAGAAGATATCGGTTCAGAATAATGCTTGTTGAAAAGAAGTTCAAGCCAGAAATAATCTGGATCAATTCACTTTCATATCCAGCTGAAGCTTGCGAAGTCTTGCTGTCAGCGCATCTGCTCGCTCGAACTTACCATATGTACGGTATAACTGAACTAATGATCTAATCGGCTCAATTAATCTTGGATCGTTGCGACCATGCGTTTTCTTGAGGATGGCAAATTGCCTCTTGAAAAGTTTTTCAGCCTGCTCGTAGCGGCCCTCGGACACCGAAACCCGGGCAAGCAGCTCGATAGCCTGACAGACACCGGGGTCATAGCTTTTTTTATCTCGGTCGTAAGTATCGACCGAACGTTTGAGGAAGACTTCCGCTTTCTTTAGCCGTTCTTGCTCGAAATAGAATTTGCCGAAGTGGCAGAGGATGGCACCCAGGCAGGGATTTTCCGGCAAATTATGAGTGGCTTCTTTGATTGCCGCCATGAACATCTTTTCGGCGATATCAAAATAGCCTTTTCGATATGCGTTATCGCCAAGTTCTATGTATGTTTCCCAGATCGAATCGGAGACAGGCTTCGACTGCGTGCCGTTGGGTGTCAATGATGGACTGCGAGAAATTCTTGGTGTTTGCATGCTGCTCGTCATTGGGCTATTCCTTATGCCGTTTCCGTGTGCCGTTTCCGTGTGCCGTTTCGTATTGGGGTCTGAACTGAGAGTAGCCAGCGTCTGTGACATGGATGTGACTTCTCTGTAGCTCTGGCATGGCGGCGGCGCAAAAACTTTAGGGCTGGGCGATTGGGCTGAAAGGCAACGCCAATCAGCATGAGCCTGCAATTGACCAAAGCTGGGCCGGCTATTTTCCGGCTCAAGCCAGGTTGATTTGCGTATTTTCCGCATCGGCTTGCGAATGTCGTGTCGTTTAGTTGGAAGCTTTAGGACGTTAACCTTAGTAATAATCGACTAAATAGTTAGTTCCGCTAACGGTACAATCCTGCTGGCTTTCCGGCGATTGACGCGGACGGATGAAAAACTTCTATGTGGTCGAAAGCTAGCCCAATCAAGTATTCTGAGTGTATTCAAGGGGAAGCGAGATGGAGATCGGAAGAGCGTCGTG
>CAJCHQ010001027.1 GCA_903970295.1 Bryobacterales bacterium | reverse complement strand
TCGCATCGGTCAAATCAGTGAGCACGACCATCAAGCACCGACCTTTCTGGGCGGCGGCGAAATAAGATAAGACTCCCACATAATCTGGCTCAATCATGCGCGGCTCAATGTCGAATGATGCTTCGAGGATCTTCTTCATGTAAGTCTTGCCGCGATGAGGCGGCAAATAAGTGAGCGGGCGATCGGCAAAGATGCCGAATCCTACTTGATCGTTGTGGCTCAAACCAGTAAGAGCCAGACATAGAGCTGCATTCAATGCATGATCGAAGCGGGTCAGTCCTTCCAGATCTGAAGTCATCATCCGCCCGGCATCAATGAGAATCAGCAATCGTTGTTCTTTCTCTGCCTCATAAGTGCGTACAACCGGGCGGTCTCGTCTGGCTGTGGCTTTCCAATCAATGCTTTTGGCATCGTCACCGACTGTGTATTCGCGCAAACTGGAAAAGTCGGTGCCCTGCCCGCGTTTGCGTTGACGTAATTCGCCCAGTTCAGACGATCGGCTGAGTTTGATCGACAAATCATGCAAAGCCCGCAAGTCGCTATAAACCTTGATCGTCTTTTGGAGATCGATTTTGCTCTGCCGCCAGAACAAACCCAAATAACTGAGATAGCGAATGTTGAGGTGACCAAATTGATAAACGCCGCGACGTCCAGGCGTTAATTTGTAATCCAGTTGACTGAAGCCGGAAGCAGGCAATTGAAAGGCAAATTCGCGCACATCGCTGTCGATGGGCTGGGGAAAATCGTCGCGAACCAGACAGCGTAAAACATTGACTCCGGCATTCGTAATGCGAATCGAGACGGCATTCTGACGACCGATCGAAAGTCTTTCTGTGACCTCGCGTGTAGCAGTAATGAGACTGGGTCTGGAAGTTAATTGATAGTCGACCAATATGGCCACAAGCAATAGCAGGTCGAGGACAAAAGCAAGGGGTCTGAGTGCCGGCAGCCATTCTGACGCCGCCAGCAAAAACGCGGCAACGACCAGAATCTGAAAAGTAAGTTTGCTGAAAATCATCTCTTAACGTGGAACCGGAATTTGCCTGAGCAGATTGCTAATCACATGATTGAGCGTGACGCCATCTAGTTCAGCCTCCGCCGTCAGAATCAAACGATGTCGCAATACCGGTTCGGCCACGAATTTGACATTGTCCGGGGTGACGAAATCTTTGCCGTCGATTGCTGCATGGGCCTTGGCTGCAGCCAGCCAGCTCAGAGCGGCACGAGGACTGGCGCCCAATTGCAAATCGGAAAGAGTGCGCGATTTTTGCACCAATTCCATCAAATAATTGAGAATACTTTCTTCGACTTTGACAGATTCTAATTGTTGACGGCAGGCAATTATTTCGTCAAAGGTCGTCACTGCCTCAGTCTGCACAGCTTTCTTGCGGTACATGCCCTCTTGCCAGTTTTTGAGCATCAGTTTCTCAGCATCGCCCGCCGGATAGCCGATCAAAATCTTGAGCATAAAACGATCGAGCTGCGCTTCCGGTAACGGATAAGTGCCTTCGAATTCGATCGGGTTTTGCGTGGCCACGACCATGAACAACTCGGGTAATTTCTGGGTTTGCCCGTCGAGTGTGACTTGTCTCTCCTCCATCGCTTCGAGCAAGGCTGATTGGGTTTTGGGTGGGGTGCGGTTGATCTCGTCGGCAAGCAAAAGGCTGGTAAATATGGGTCCGCGTTTGACGGTGAAACTTTTTGTCGTCAAGTCGTACACACTTGTACCGATGATGTCTGACGGCAACATGTCTGGTGTCAACTGAACGCGACCGAAATCAGTACCGATCAAGCTGGCCAGAGTCTTGACCATGAAGGTCTTGGCTGTGCCAGGCACTCCTTCCAGAAGCACGTGTCCCTCGGCAAGGAGGGCTACGAGCAATTGGTCGATGACCATTTCCTGACCGACGATCTTTTGATTGAGGTGATCGCGCAATCTGCTATAAACCGTCGTGATCTGGTTGGAAGTTATCTGGTTAGACATGGGTCAATTCGCATCCTTTTTGCTTTCCGGTGACATTTTATTGAGGTTGGGCAGTTGGTCGGCTAATTTGTCGCAATTAGAAATCAATGTGACAAGCTGCGCGTCGGGCAGGGTTTTGCCACTCAAGGCCAGGTCAATTTGATTGAATGTCTGGCCCAATCGGTTGATCGATTGCTGAAGGTCTTCACGATTGCTGGTGGCTAGAAGCTGGGCAACGATCTTCTCGTTCGTGTCGTGCGGAGACACTCCCGCGCTTTTGCAAAATTTGGTCCGGAATGACTGACTGAGAATATTCAAAACTGTGCCATTGGCTTTCGCTCGCCGATAAGCACTGGCCAGACCGTTGATATATTCCAGATTGGAGATCTTTCGTTTTTGATCTAAATCCGTCGTGCGACCGAATCGCTGTGCACTGTTGGCAACGGCGACTGCGAGAATAATTAGCAGTTGCAAGAAGACCAGGCCCGGGGTGCGCCTGGCCAGATACACGAACACGTTAGTGGCCTGAGTGATGCCATGGCAGCGTTCATCAAACATTACAGCACCGTGGGCGGTGCGAAAGACATTGACCAGAAATTGAAAATTGGACCAATCATTTTTGTCGGTCAAATGACGGTTGGCACAAATGGCCGGAACGGTGCCCAAGTAGACTCTACCCTTGCCGTGCTTGATCTGGGTAACAAGCGTGCCGCTTTTGTCATCGAGCATGGACTGGCCTCCAATCACTCGACTATCGGCGCTAACACGAAGGCTGGGCACATGAGCGAATTCCGGTTGAGCACTCTCAACCACCGGTAATTTGGAATCACTCAATTCGATACCGTCTTTCGTCTTTACTCCCAATTTATCGGAGAGTCGACGCGTCATTTTAAAACTCAGATGATCGAGATAAACCAGATCGTTGCCGGCTGAAACCCAATTGAGAATCTGCTCGGTTTCAAACTCGGCCAGCGATTCTGATGGACCAATGATCACGAGCATGCCTTTGACGTCCGGCAATTCTCGATATGGCAAAGTCCATGACTGGCATTGCAAGCCTGTCAATAGGGCGATTTCATATAACCCGCTCAAGCCTGAAGGGCGTTTATTGAAAATCGACGTGAGAGTTTGTGATTCCGGCAGATATTGCTGCAACTCGTCATCGTATGTAATGCTGACCCAAACTGCTACAGCACTGACTGCGATGAACAGAGCTAACTGCCAGAGAATCCGCATGCGTCCGGGCGGAGTCAATTGCTCGACGATTGGTCTTTTTTTAATCGCGTCTTCTGTGAGCATTTTATATCGCACCAGATATGGTGGCTGTTTCGGTGCGGGCCATGGACTCTGTCTCGGTCTCGATTTGGCAAAGCAGGGCGATCGACTCCTGGTAATGGGCTTTTTCTGCCTGGCCGTTGCCGAACCAGACATATTCGACCAGTTGCGCCAGAGCACGAAATGTCTTGGCCAGGGGCTGACTTTTCGCCAGAGCGTACCAATACTCGTAATTTGTTCTCGTCACCGAGAACTCAACAATTTTCTTCTCATCTAACAGGCGCAAGGCTGAAAAATAAGAGGCGCGGCAGGCTTCTTTGAAATTTCCAGCATCTGCCAGGCGTTGGCTCTCGGTTCGCCAGGCGGCGGCATCGAGCAATTGTCCGGAAATCGTCTGACCCTGTCTGGCTAATTGAGTCTGCATCTTTAATTGCTTCAATCGTGACCACACAGCGAGCAGGAGCAGAATCAGACACGCGATTCCGACAATCCATAAAATTACCTGCAGGATATTGGCAGCCATGCGCGAATCGGTTAAGCCTGGCACTTTGATTTGCAAGGAGTTGAGCCAATCATCGATCAGCCTGAGAATTCTGCCAATCCATTCTTGAATCTTGACGAGCAGATCCGGTGGCTTTTTGTAGTTATAGCCCAAAGCCACCTGAGCAATTTGCCGATAAATTTCGCTAAAGTTCATCGCCCTGGACGCTTGCCGCCTCCGTCATCGCATTATGTGCCTTGGTCACTATAGCAACCCTGACTATGCTCGGAAATTTCTAAATTTTCCGACCGATGCCCCGTCTCCTGCGAGTGCAAAATTTGCTGGCGAGGATGCGTTAGACTGGGCGGCAGTCCCTGCAAGAGGGGGCCTATTCAACGTACCCTTGAAAAACATGGAATCAAACTCATCGAGGCCGCCTGTTAAAAAGCTTTCTCTGCATCCCGTGCCGGTCAGGCACAGACTTGGTCAGCACTTGACGGCAAGCGGAGTGGTCATTGCCAATTCTCATGCCCTCTTGATTCATCACAAACGCATCGGCGCCTGGCTACCGCCTGGCGGTCACGTCGAAAATGATGAATTGCCTCACGAGGCGGTGATTCGGGAGATTTTGGAAGAAACCGGGGTGATGGTCGAGATTTTGAGTGAAAACCTGCCGGATACAGGCGATCCTGACGCTTTTTTACTGCCAGGCCCCTTGTGCAGTCACGCCGTGCGCGCCGTAGAGAAAAGCGGTGAGGTTTATCATGTCGATATCGTTTATCTTTGCAGGCCCGTGGTCACTAGTGACGATCAGGGTGAGATTGAGCTGCCCGCACTGGTCAGCAATGAAGAGGTGCACGCGGTAGCCTGGGTGCCCCTGGCCAAGATGAACGAAATTCCACTGGCCAAGAATGTCGTGGAAATATTTGCTCTGGCCAAGTCGGCACTCGGTCTTTCCGCTGACAGCTAAGATTTTTAGCTATCTTTCTTGATTGGGCACTGGTCGAGCTTTTGCGCAGATCGTTGCGCTGCTAAAAGGCGCGGGACCTTGTCTCCACTGGAGTCTGTTTATTAACGACCAATTTTGGGATACTTAGGAAGTAATGCTAAATGCTCGGCAGATGGCGTAAATGGTGGTTCAGTTGACGGACGAGAGACCGATATTGTTTAGATGACCGATCTGGTTCAAAAACTTACTGGTGTCCGAGATCTGAAAAAGATCCTCGAGACCACGGTCAAAGAGCTTGGCGACACATTCAGTGCCGACGCTTGCCAGATCATGTTGAGCAATCCTCTCGACAACAACATCACTTCTATTTGCGAATTCAAGGCCCCCGGGGATCCGGAAGATTTCGTCGGGCTGCCAAGTGTGACCGTGCCCCTGATGCTGCACGGACGAATGCTCGGTTCATTCAGCTTGAGCCGGCGCCGTGATATTGTCCAGGAAGAAGTAAATATCATCCGCGTCATCCTTGGTGAGCTGAGCGATATCATTCGTCACGCGCAGATCAACGATGTCGTGCAACGCGACACTTTCCGCGAAACGTTCCTGGTTGAGATCGGCAACGTCATGGCCTATTCGCTGGGCTTCGGTGACGCGCTTTTCATGGTCGTCAATATTCTCGGCAAGGTTTTGCAAGCCAGTCGTTGTTTATTCATTTGCACGGATGACAATCAGGCCGGTTGGAAATGCTTCGAGTTCTGGCAGCAAGAGAAAGTGCAGAGTTGCCAGGATTATCGCTGGCCGACAACTGATTCACCGGTGGTTGCTCAAACGCTTCTTTCGACTGTGCCTTTGCGATTTTATGAGGGCCAGGAAAATTCCTATGTCTCGCCAGTGCAGGAAGAATTGCAATTCATTGGCGTCAAATCTCTGCTCGGGGTGGCCCTGCGCAGTGCCGAAGCCACTCATGGTTGTGTCATTCTCCAGCAATGTGATTATCGCCGCGCTTGGACCCGCGGTGAGATAGACATGGTGCAAAACGTGGCCGACAAGGTCGCCGAAGCTCTGGTCAAACTGGCTCCGGAGAAGCGTGCTCGCGAGCCGATCATGCAATTGCACCAACGCATTGTCACGCCTCCCGCAAATGTGGCCGCCCAGGATGCTTTCTCCAAAATCGAAGGTGTGAGAAGAGCCCTGAAAGGCGCTCTGGGACAGCAAGCCATTCCATCTGCCCGCAAAGCCCCGGCTCCGCCGTCCAAAGCCAAAGACACAGTGACACAACCAGCCGTCGAGCCGCAGACGAAAGCTCCGGCGCCTTCCGCCCAGGCTCAGCCACCATCGGCCCCGTCTCAGGCACCACCCGTGCCACCGCAATCGGCGCCTAATCCGTCGCCTTCCGCCAGCGAAACTCAGTCACTACCAGCTGCTCCGCCGCCAGTGGCTCCAGGTGCACAGCCGACGATCACGCCGGTACAATCTCGGGGACCGCAAGCGACTCCGTCGTCGCAAAATTCTTTTGCTCCACCGACAAACGAGAACAAGTCGCTTGGTGGCATTCTCGGTGGTGTTAGTGCGACTCAAGCCGAAGCGGGTGCCACCACAGCCGGTGGGCGAGCCGCTGGCGCAGACCCCTACGCTAATCTCGATTTCGGTGATTTCGCCGATTTCAGCCAAGCCGAACAAGCTCCCGCTGAGACGCCCCCGCCTAAAGTCCCGGAACGCGACCCGGCCGCCACCTGGGACAACCTCGATCCCGTGCAAGCACCGCAGAGCCTCAGCGCTAATGCGTCCAACTCCATCTCGGCTTTGCTCGAACCAGCCGCTCCGGCACCGGTTGCGCCGCAGTCACTCGCCGCCCCGGTGACACCGATCAAGGCGGCAGTGGGAGCAGGCAATGAAAGCACAATTATCGAAAACCGAGCTTCGGAAGTCAGCAAAGCGGCCACTTCTCTCAAGGCTCCGATCACTCCGGGTACGGACGAACCCGCTACAACCGGCAGTGCCTGGGGCGATCTGGATGCGATCGCGGCTCCGGCGAATGTGCCCGCCCGTGGTGGCTTAGGTGGTGCCATGCTGGGTAAGGCTCGCGCCAGCTCGTCGAAAGGGCTATTCCACAGAGAAGAAAAGAAAGCCGAGGCGGCTCAAGATTTTGTCGAGGGCCCGCCTGTTGAAATGGATGAAGCGGCGGCCAAAGCCAAATTGAACAAGCTTATGGCTTCGACAGACGAACGAAGTGATTATGTTTTCAACACGCCCGGTCTCGACATGCGCATGCTCGGGCGAATCGATGGCTGGGTCCACGAAATCGAACAGAAAGACGCATTCCAAAACGGTCACGCGATGCAAACCGCAAAATACGCCGTGGCAATCGCTCAAGAAGCCGGATTGCCGCAGGACCTGATCGACGTCATTCGGCAGGCCGCTCTCGTGCACGATGTCGGTAAGCTAGGTTCTCCCGCTTCGCTTTTGCAGAAGCCTGATGAACAGCTTGAAGATCCCGAATTGCTCGCGGTGATGCGGCATCCAATCGCTGGTGCTGAATTGCTCGAGTCGTTTCCCGACCTCAAACATTTGACTCAAATTGTGCTCACGCACAGGGAAGAATTCAACGGTGAGGGCTATCCGCAAGGACTGAAAGGGGCTGAGATTCCCGTAGAGGCTCGCGTTGTCGCTGTTGCCAATGGTTATCACACACTCGTCAGTGCGATGAAGTATGGACCTGGACTCGAGCCAGGGGCTGCGCAGCAACGTTTAGTGGAAGAGGCGGGCAAGAAATATGATCCGACTTTCGTGCAGTCGCTGGTCCAGGCGATAATGACGAAGCGTGTACCGGCTGTGCTTTAACGGCGAGCGGCGAGTCGTAAATGAGCTGGCGTGGGGAAGGCGCTTTTCCTCGCGGGTGATTTTTTGCATTCGGCTAGGAAAGAAAACAGCCGTGCCAACAGCACGGCTGTAAATTCATTGAGCGGTAGGTCGGACTCAGGTGCCGATCAGGTCGCTGACGTCCATGCCGCGCAAGCTCAGGCTGATCTTGTGTTCTTTGGGGGAGAACTTTTTGATGATTGCTTTTACGGTTTGACCAACTTGGACGATTTCTTCTGGTTTGACGTTCGGTTGTTCGGACATCTCTACTGTTGGGAGAAGGGCATCAACTCCTGGGTAGATTTGAACGAATGCGCCGAAGCTCTGAATTTTGCGGACGGTGCCTGTAACGACTTGTCCGTCCTGGAATTTGTCTTCGATTTCTTTCCACGGATCGGGCTGCATCTGTTTCAAGCTCAAGCTGATGTGACCCTTGTCACGATCCACTTTAAGCACTTTGGTGGTGATCACTTGTCCCACCTTCAGAACATCGGATGGGTGCGAGACACGCTCCCATGAAATTTCTGAGATAGGCAGAAGACCGTCCAAACCGCCGAGGTCGATGAAGGCACCGAAGTCCGCGATACGGACTACTTCGCCTGAGACCACTTGACCTGCTTCCAGGGTGTTGAGAATTTTCTCGCGTTGCGCAGCTTTCTCTTCTTGTACTGCCAAACGTTGGCTCAAAATGAGCTTGTTGCGCTTGGTATCCGTTTCCAGAATCTTCATCGGAATTTCCATGCCGATCAATTCTTCTGGGGTTGTACCTTTCACGCGCAATTGGCTGGCTGGTACGAAACCGCGCAAGCCGTAGACATCGACGACAACGCCGCCTTTGACGACTGCAGAAATCTTGGCCCGAATCGTCTCGTCCTTTCTCTTCTGGTCTTCCAAGAGCACCCAACCACGCGCCTGAGCTACGCGCTTGAGCGAAAGAGTCAATTGACCGTTTTCGTTTTCCTCTCTCAGGATGTAGAACTCGCGTTTGTCGCCGACTTTGACTTCGTCTTCAACGCGATCGATCGGTATGTTGGAAACCTCTTTAATTGGCACGAAGCCTTCTGACTTGCCGCCGACATCGACGAGGACACCGTCACGCTCGATGCGGACTACCATGCCTTCGACTATATCGCCTTGCTCGAACTTCAAATCAGGCGTTTGCTCTAAGAGACGCTCGAATTCTGACTTGCCGTTGCTTGACTCTGACTGCTTGTCTGCCACTGAGGTGGATTCTCCTTTGACCTCTAAAACTTTTCGCATGGAACGGTCGATTCCTCTTTTCCCTTGACTGATGTAATTGACACTGTCTCTTGTCGGTCAGCATCGGCTTCGACAGGCGATGATTGGTTGAGCGGCTGAGTGGCCAAGAAACATGCCAGATCAGTCGTTTTTATCGCCGGGATAGGCTTCTGGTCTACTCTTCGGTGCGGTTGGTACCGTAGCAACGAGTTAACGCAAAGACTTTTCCGCTGGTGGCGAAACTAACACTATAAGGCAATAGCAGAGATAACTTCAATATATTCTGCGAAGGTTTAAGTGATCCTTTAGAGTTTTCCGACCAGGCTTTAGCTCAAAGCAGATCAGCGTTTGAAGCCTTTCTGCTCAACTCTGCTTTGTGAAGTCCATGTTAAAAGACGGCTGGCGTTGAGTCGGCGGCAAGACGCAGGTCGGCTGGTTGGATCAGTTTAACCAGTCGGCTTGCTGAAAGTCTTCACCTGGTGTCGGAGTTGACGAGAGCGATCGCGAACGAGCGCGAGTGATCCAAAACACATTCGCAAGGGATTTTAGAAGGCAGTGGCTTTGGCACTATATGTGGTGTCATCTAGCGCTGGTTTCGGATGCTGATGCGTTATTTCAATCAGTCGAATGTGTTGCTGAGTTGCAAATTGACCTTGAAAAAATATGCGGCAGGAAACTTATATTTTGCACACCTGAATGGTGGCAATTTGGTATCAGATATACATCGGCCATGCGAATCTATCATTATGTATAGCTGAAAGCGGCGTTGTTCTTGCCGGGGCTTCCCTAGCCGTTTTCGAGAGGCGTTGCGCTTTCCGAAATAGGATTTATAATGCGGCTGTTCAGCGTGTCAACTTCTCTGTTTTGTGCGTGACGTTAGGGGCAATTTTATGAATCTACAAAAGTTTTTTGGTATCGCTTTTAGTACTGCCGTACTTTCTTCAACAATGTTGACCGGTACCACTTATGGTGCAGACGCTGCAGGCGTACCCGGTCAAACCAACCAAGATGTCTCTCCGGAACTGCAGTCAGCAGCCCAGAGAGTGGATATGTCCAAATCCAAACTCGAACAAGCCAGACAGCAATTGTCTGCCGCCAAGGCGATGCTGAAGGCGGCTGAAGCTGAATTCAAAGCTGCTCAGGCCGATCAAAATGCCCTGTCCTTGCGGACCGAAGCGCGAAAGTTGGCTGACGCTTCCGGCTTGCAGGACACAGGCACAACTGGAAACAGGCTCTACCCTGTCGATATGTCGCAAATCAAGTCCACGCCGGTAGGTGCTGCTGCGACTCCTGCTAGTGGAGCGAGCTTACCAATGGGAGTTGGTGCCGATAACCGCTTGCAAACTCCGGGTGATGTAACTTCAACTACGCCGGCAGCGACCAGCGCACCAGCTCCATCGGCAGGCATGTAGGCGCCAGTCGCACCCGGAAAAA
>CAJCHQ010001026.1 GCA_903970295.1 Bryobacterales bacterium | reverse complement strand
TCCGTCGTGCCGGTTGATTACGATTTGCTTTTAGCCACACCCCACGCGCATCTTTTGTGTCGAGAAATCAAATCGTGGGCCGAAACTCCTGACAAAAAAACAATCCCTTTAATCTGGATCAAGAATTGGGATTTCAATTGGCAAGAACAATATAAATATGCAGAGCCGATTAGACTGCCCAAAGGTACAGTCGTCACAGCCGAATTCACGTACGACAATTCGAGCGAGAATCCAAAAAATCCTTCCAACCCGTCCAAGCGCGTCACTCGAGGCGAATCAACGACAGACGAAATGGGAATAATTTTCTATAATGGCATTCTCGTGAACAGAATGGACATGCCTGCGTATTTGATTGAAATGTCGAAGCATCACGTTGGCGAAAGCCTGCCCAAATAGCCGAAATAAAACTGGCGTCTGATTTTGAAACCGATCGATGGGTAGCCCCAATGCCGGCGGTGTTTTCATAGCCTGGCAGCTTCATCCGTTCTCCGGCCATGGCTACCAATTTAGAACCATCTTTGATACCAAGGAAATCTCCAAACTCGATCGTCCGATGGCAAATGGTCCGCGCTGTGTCAGCACGGTGGTCGTCTCTTTCATGATGCTTCGGATCTGTCGGCGTTTTTTATTTGAATGTCAGTCGGGTACCCCGATCCCTTCGTGATTTCGGCGCTGAGATCTCTCACATTGACTGCTTCTCCGCAATGATCGCAAGTCAAAACCGGGCGAGTGATGTGGGCACAACTTTTGTGAGTCAGTTTCGCCGATGCCTGAGTGGCACTGGTTGCCCACTTATCGCCCCATTGCATTAAAGTGACGAGGACCGGATACAGATCTAGCCCTTTTTCAGTCAATCTATATTCATTTCGGTCTGGGTTACTCTGATAAAGCCGTTTTTCCAAAATGCCGTTCTCGACCAGTTTGTTTAAGCGCGTGGTCAAAACGTTGCGAGCGATGCCCAGCTTTTCTTGAAAGTCGTCGAATCTTCTCACGCCTTGAAACGCTTCTCGGAGAATCAGCAACGACCACCATTCGCCGACAATCTCTAAGCTGCGTGCGATCGAACAGTCCATGTCTTCGAAACTACGGTGTCTCATCAGTGTTTCCTGCTTCTTGGTTGCAGAGTGCATCTGGGTCTGATAAGGTGAAAGTTGTATGATGCAACTCGCCCTGAAGGTAGATATACCATGCCAATGATAGACCTGACGTTGCCCGCGGGCAGAATAACCAGAGAAAAAAGGGACGCACTCGTCGATTTGCTCACTTCGACATTATTGCGCATGGAGGGAGTGCCGCCGGAAAGCGAACGCGCCCGAGCAATTGCCTGGGCTTTCGTTGATGAAAAGCCTGTCGGAGACATTTATGTCGGCGGCAAGGCTGCCCCGCATCCGGTTTATCGGGCCCAAGTGACTGTGCCTGTGGGAGCGCTCGATGGAGAGCGGAAAAACGAATTGGTCAGGCTGTTCACGGCGGCTATCTTGCAGGCGGCTGATGAGGAAGAGTCGGATGAAAACAAGGCACGAGTATGGTGTCTCGTGCGCGAACTGCCTGACGGAAATTGGGGAGCGCTCGGTCGAATTTTCAATTTCAAAGATATTGCTCGCTATATAGCCACCGGAAAAGTGCCGGACAGGGAACGAGTGAACGTAGCCAACACTTAGATTCGCTACTTGCATGGTCCTCAAATCCCAGGCGATGCGATTGCTTGGTCTCACATTTTGGTGCTATAGTCGAGCGTTGTGACGTTTCGCGTGAAGCCGTCAAATTCAATCTTTTGCCAATAAAGGAGCCTTATGACAGGCGAAAAAAACCATGGCGAGGCTCCCTTGCAGTCGAGCGCCCTGAGCAGTTTACAAGAAATCTGGCGCAGCGGCATTAGCCGCCGCCGGTTTCTCGCTTCATCAGCTGCCGCAACCGGGGCACTCTTCTTTATGGTTGAAAATGCCGTGATCAAAGGCGCTGCCGCTGCCGGACGTGGTGCCGCCGGTGGTGCGGTACAACCGAACTGGGATTTGCTCAGCAAGAAAATCGAGGGCAAGGTGGTAACTGCCAGTGCACCTGATTTTGCTGCTGTACGAAGTGCCATGGTTTGGAACAATATCAAGCCAAACCGCTCTCCGGATGTGATCGTCACGGTTAAGAACGAACACGATGTAATGGAAGCCGTCAATTTCGCCCGTGAAAATGGGCTGAAAGTTGTCGTGCATGGTGGTGGCCATACCTGGTGTGGGCTAGCCGTACGCAATGGTGGCATGACAATCGATCTTTCCGAACTGACCGAAGTAAAAATCGACAAAGAGACAAAAACGGCAGTGATTCAGCCGGTAATCAGTAACCGCGACTTGGCGCGCAAGCTGGGCGAACACGATCTGGCATTCCCAACCGGTCATTGTCCGACTGTGAAAGCTAGCGGTTATCTCCTCAATGGTGGCATGTCGTGGAACTTGAGTCACTGGGGTCCAGCCTGTCTCAGTATCGAAGCTATCGATTTTGTTACGGCTGACGGAAAAATGACTAAAGCCAGTGCCACTGAGAACAGCGATTTATTCTGGGCTGCTCGCGGTTGTGGACCGGGTATGTTTGCTGTGGCTACACGTTTTCACCTTAAGTGTTATTCGTTGCCGAAGGCGATTACGAGCAGTACGTATTTTTATTCCTTGAAAGATTTGAAAGAGGTAATCGAAGAAATAACTGAGCAGGGTAGAAAAATGCCGGATATCGTCGAGCTCTCGTTCTTCTTGACCAAAGCGCCGCCACAGCTTACCGATCAATGCAAAGAGTACAACGGTAAATGTTGCATGATCGCAGCTGTTGCTTTTGGTCACACCAAAGAAGAATCAGAATCGGCACTTGCGATTCTCGAAGGTGGATCGGTTGTGAAAAAGGTGCTGTCGAAGTCTGTAAACGAGCCCACCGACTTTGCCAAATTGTCTGACATTTCCGGAGCAGCGTGGCCTGAAAATCATCGCAATCTCTGCGAAAACCAGTGTTCTAAAGCTAAGCCCGTCGATATGCTAATGGCTCTTCGCGACAAAATCGTAGATGCTCCTTCGCCGAAATCGGTGATCTGTTTCGTCCAGAGTACTGGACCGAAAAATATTCTCGAGCCGAATCCGAATGTATCTCTTTCGATGGATGCTTCCTCTTATGGTGGCTCCTGGGCGATTTGGGAAAATGAAGCCGATGATGCTGCCAATCGCAAATGGCAGGAAGAAGTTGTCGCTATCATCAAGCCCTTCACCAGTCAGCATTACATTGGTGAAACCGATTTTGTCGAAGATCCGGGGCGAGTGCAGGAATCTTACACAGCCGACAAATGGAAACGGATGGAAGAAATTCGAGCTAAATATGATCCAAATGGTGTTTTCTTTGGCTTCCTTGGTGGTACCAAAAACGCTTAAAGTAAGAGAATTTCCGAACAGGTAAATTTCTGACAGTTGATTTTCTGACATCTGGGCTGGGGTTGAAGCTGATCTGATTTGCGGCACTCAACCGATATCGGTTGAGTGTTTATTCCTGAAAGCATCTCGACGACAACAGCCGCGTCAGAAATTTCGCAAATAATTCAACCCACTTCAACAATCACTGTTTTGCGGTATTCGGCTGTTCTGGGCACTTCAAGGGAATTTCATGTTGTTTGAAATCAATGCCGACAGTTTTGTCGCCGAACCAGAAGAAGCCCATGTCCATGCAGCCGTTTTCTTGGATGTGAAGCATCGATCTGCCGGCCACCATTTCAATCTGTTTGAGTTGGCGTTCGGTCAATTTGCGCAATTCATCAATTGTCGGAGCATGCAAATTGATTTTGCCGTGTTGCAATGCACCACTCATCGTGTCATTGATCCCGAGCGCCTCGAGTTTTGCCGCTTCGAAGACTGGGTCGAATTGTTCTGTCATAAAGACCTCACTATTTTTCGCCTCTAAATCTTATTTCGCGATCGTGACCTCTTCGTGACCTCTTCGTGAGTTCGTCGTCAGCTGGTCGTCACCGACAAAAGTAAAGATTCTTGCGCCGGAAGCCTCAAGGGCGCTTGGGAACCAGTATAATTTCTGCAGATCGGCGCGCGTGTGTGCGTCATTTTTACTGCGAAGATATTTTCAATCATGATTGTCGTTAACGAAGTTTCTAAGGGATTTGGCACCAGGACGCTGTTTGATAACGTGTCTGTCAAATTCAGTCCAGGCAACAGGTATGGTTTAACCGGTCCCAACGGAGCGGGCAAATCGACCTTTATGAAAATCTTGACAGGTGAAGTCGAGCCGTCTAATCGAGGCACGGTCAGTTTGCCCCGGCGAGTGGGCGTCCTCAAGCAAGATCAATTCGCCTATGACAACGAACGCATTATCGACACAGTCATCATGGGCAACGAGACGCTCTGGAGTGCTTTCAAAGAACGCGACGCCTTGTGTGAAGTCGAGAATTTGACGACAGAGCAAATGAATCGTTTGGGCGATCTCGAATCGATCATCGCCGATGAAGATGGATATTCGGCTGAAATTGCAGCCGCCGCAATTCTCCGTGGAATCGGCATTAATGACGATCAGCATGAAAATCTGATGAGCACGCTTGCTACAGATTACAAATTCCGCGTGTTGCTCGCTCAAGCTCTTTTTGGTGAACCGCAAGCGCTCCTTCTGGATGAACCTACGAACCACCTCGATTTGGAGTCGATTCACTGGCTGGAGGATTTTCTCTATGGCTTTGAGGGAACGCTGATCGTCATTTCACACGATCGACATTTCCTCAATTCGGTTTGCACTCACATCGCCGATATAGATTACGACACGATTATCATCTACCCCGGCAATTACGATGATATGGTCGAGCACAAGATGCAAGCCAGACAAACGATCGAATCCGAGAATCGCGACAGAGCGAAGAAAGTAGAGCAACTCCAACAGTTTGTGGCCAGATTCGCTGCCGGCCAACGCTCGAGTCAAGTTCAGTCTCGTAAGAAAGAGATTGTCCGTCTAGCACCACAAGAACTGAAGCGATCGAATATTCAGCGACCATTCATTCGCTTCGAACAAGAAAAACCGATTGGGCGCGAAGTTTTGCAAGCTCAAGGACTGACCAAGGGCTTCGATGGCAAGACTCTCTTCAAAGATTTGCGCCTTGACATCATGCGTGGCGACAAAATTGCGATTATTGGTTCAAACGGGGTGGGCAAAACAACTTTGCTGCGCTGTTTGATTGGCGAAATTCCCTTCGATGCCGGCACGATGAAATGGGGAGACAGTGCTTCATGGAGCTACTACCCGCAGGATTATCACAGCGATATCAAGCCGGGAACTACAGCGCTAGATTGGCTCATGGCTTACATGGTCGACGAAGGACATCAAGTCGTTCGCGGACTGCTAGGGCGGATGCTTTTCTCCGGTGATGAAAGTTTGAAAGCAACAGAAGCTCTCTCCGGCGGAGAGGCCGCGCGTCTGCTGATGGCCAGAATGATGATGCAGAAAAATCCTATTCTCGTCTTCGACGAGCCCACAAACCACCTCGATCTCGAAGCCGTGTCGGCCCTGGGTGAAGGCCTGTCCACTTTCAACGGCACCGTGATTTTGGTTTCACACGATCGCGATTTGATTTCCGAAGTCGCGACTCGTGTTATCTCATTCACCGCCGACGGTATCATTGATTTTCCCGGCACTTACGACGAATATTTGCAAACGCATAAGTTCAAAGAGATGTCTGCAGCCGGCAAGCGCTAGTCCCCTCAGTCGATAATTCGCGTTCAGCCGTTTGAGTCGTAAACAGCCTACGCTACGATTGCAGCGATCTCTTTCCACTCGGCGTCGCTCAATTTCAGATTTCCGGCCGCTATATTTTCTTCCAAATGTTGGACACTAGTAGTACCTGGAATCGGCAAGATTACTGGGCTTCTGTGTAGCAGCCAGGCAAGCGATAGTTGGCTTACGGTAGCCTCGTGCTTTTTCGCAAACTGATCCAATTTACCACCGGGTTGTGCAAGTTTGCCTGCGGCAACCGGGAACCATGGAATAAAGGCAATCTTGTTTTTATCGCAATAGTCGACGACATCTTCATGTTCGCGAGAACCGATATTGTAATGATTTTGCACACTGACGATCTCAACTACCTTGCGCGCTTGGTCGATTTCATGCGGCTTTACTTCACTTAGACCAACATGGTGAATCTTGCCTTCCTCCTGCAACTTTTTGATGACGCCCAGCGATTCTTCGACTGGCACTTTCGAATCTATGCGGTGAAGCTGCCATAGTTCAATTCGTTCAAGTTTGAGATGGCGCAAACTCATCTCTACTTGTTGCTGCAAATATTCCGGGCGACCGACCGGCAGCCACTTATCTGGTCCCTGACGGGTCAGACCCCCCTTGGTTGCGATCACAACTCCTGATGCGTAGGGTGCCAGCGCTTCGCCAATCAGCCTTTCGCTGACATCCGGTCCATAAGCGTCAGCTGTGTCGATAAAATTGACCCCGAGGTCGACAGCGCGCCGCAACAGCTGCTTGGCACCTTCGGGATCGTGATATTCACCCCAGATGCCCTTACCAGTAATGCGCATGGCACCGAAGCCCATGCGATTGACGGTCATGTCGCCACCGAGGGCGAATGTGCCACTCGCTTTTGCCGTCACCGCGGTTGTATTTGTCATTGATTTACTCCAATACTATTTTTTTGCAGAAATGCAAAAAATTTTGCATCAAGATCGGGGTTTGCAAGCGACGACTTGACCCGAGTTCAGGAGTTAGCGCTTGCCTGCCAAAACAGCTTCTTTCTCGCTGTTCTTGAGATTGGTAGAGCTCTCATCGGCACTGACTACAACTGCTCCACCTTCACTGGCAACTTCAGCCGCTTCTTCCGCTTCTACTTCCGCCACCGCTTCTTCTGCGGCATCGGTATTGAATTTGGCGACATTTTGCCTGGTGCTAGCCGGCGATTGTTGGCCCATTGCCGCAAGATCGATGGCACTCGATTTAGGCAATCTGATATCGCGCACGAGACCAACTTTGGCAAGCAACGTCAAAACGAGGAAAGAGAAATCAAACTCCGTTGGTTTCAGACCGTGGCGCGCTGATTGCGGAAATGCATGGTGATTGTTGTGCCAACCTTCGCCAAAAGCAGCCAGTCCTACAAACCAGACGTTCTGGCTCATATCTGGCGTGGGGAAGTTTTGATAACCGAGGGCTGGGATGTGACAAATCGAATTGACCATCAGCGGTGCGATGAAGGCAAAAACCGAGCCAACCAAATTACCGGCCAGAGCAATCGGACCAAAAAGTGCAAGGAGACCGATTCTGGCTACGACATTGATGATCAGGCAAACCCAGCCGTCACGACCTTTGCCGCCGGCATGGAGGAAGCGGTAGAAAGGATCGCGGAAAAGATCGGGGCAAATGACTTTGTATTGTTCGTCGGTGATGGTCACGACCGGCTTGGACATCCATCCGAGAATCGAATGCCAGAGCCCATCTTTGGGTGAGTGCGGGTCGCCTGGCAGATCAGAGTAGCGATGGTGCATGCGGTGCGAACCAGCCCAGAAAATGGGAGCCCCCTCGAAGCAGAAGTAAGCGCCGAGGACGAAGAAATATTCGAGGAACTTCGGCAGCTTGAAAGAACGATGGGATAAGCCTCTGTGATAGCCAATCGAGATTCCGAGCACATGCCAGGTGTACGAGAGAGCAAAGAAGGCCAAGAATATACCCATAGATTGTGCTGCTCCCGTGTTTGATGTGTTCGCGCTTGATTTTGCAGGCGCCCCGATCGAACTTATTTTGCCGCATCAGCATTTGATTGCAAAGCAGTTCAATCCTCATATTATCCGTCTGTTTTGGGCAAATTGGCGTCTAACGTAAATTCCTTCGTATCTTAAAACCAGTTAGTAATCTTTTCTGCTCCTGGCAAACAGATTGCTAAGTGTTCGGACAGGCTCCCGCAGTCAGGGTTGAAGAGCCTGGCGTTGGTTCTGTCCGGGACGACTGTGGCGCTCACAGATGAGGAAAATTTATGGCGCCCGCGATGTTTTGCACTCTGATCAGAACTTTGTCACATTGACCGTTTAAAATAAGCTTCGTAGACGGCGATGCAGTGACAAGCCAGCTCATCCTGGGCAAGCCACAAGTAGAAGCACCAGCCGGTGCGGCAGTCCACGGAGAATATGGCAATGCACTCAGCAGAAGCTCAAACAATGAAAGAAATGATCGAGAAAATTCCCTTCAATGCCTACGTAGGCATTCAGGTCCTGGTGATCGAATCCGGACGCAGTAAATGCAAACTAACCTTTCGTCCGGATCTCGGCAATCACGTCGGCACCATGCATGCCGCGGCGCAATTCGGTTTGATTGAAGCCGCGAGTGGTGCTGTGCTTCTAGGATCGTTCGAAGAATTGTCCCTGGGACATGCGATTCCTCTGGCTGCCGGAGCTGAGATCGCTTATCGCTCCCCGGCTCATGGCGATTGCACGGCTGACGCCTTTGTCGATCCTGAAGATATTGAAGTGGCTAAATTAGATTTGACAACCAATCGCAAGGCGAGAGTCAATGTTCGCGTCAGTCTGGCTGATTCTAAAGGGACAATTTCGACCGAAGCAACAGTGCACTGGCACATCCGGATGCAGCCGCTTCAGAAGTAACCTTCTCGGTCATAAGAGAGATGGCAATGCGGTGTGCTCAATGCAGGTGGTAAAGAAACAGATTGGTTCTGTAACCGTAATTTCGATCAATCGTGTTGACCGTCGCAATGCAGTTGATCGCGAAACTGCAGCTCTTTTAGTGCAATCATTCAGCCAATTCGATGCTGACCCGGATTCGTACGTGGCTGTCCTCACCGGCGAGGGGGGTACGTTCTGCGCGGGAGCTGACCTCAAAGCCTTCGCTTCCGGTCAGCCTAATACGATCGATGAAGAAGGTGATTCTCCGATGGGTCCGTCTAGAATGAAACTGGGCAAGCCAGTGATCGCCGCGATCGAGGGTTACGCAGTGGCGGGCGGTCTGGAGCTGGCGATTTGGTGCGATTTGCGTGTGGCATCCAGAGAGGCTGTCTTCGGTGTCTACTGCAGGCGCTTCGGCGTCCCTCTGATTGACATGGGCACCATCCGCCTGCCTCGCCTGATCGGGCACAGCCGAGCCCTGGACCTGATTCTCACTGGCAGAAGTGTGTCGGCTGAAGAGGCTATGCAAATCGGTCTGGTCAACCGCCTG
>CAJCHQ010001025.1 GCA_903970295.1 Bryobacterales bacterium | reverse complement strand
ACCAGGCCGCCAATTCTTCTTGTTCCAAGTGCTTTTCTATATATAGAATCGGTTTCCATTCGGGCGTGCCGAGCTTTTCATTGATGGCTGTGATCTTTTCTGAAACTGCCTTCGCGTAAGATGAATATTCTTCGTGCTGAGATTGCGGCTTCTGACCGATCTGCACGTAATTGACCCGTCTCAGCCATTGAGGATTCTGGCTGAAAAATTCTTCGAGACCGTTTAGCTTTTCCAAAACGCCCTTTGAATAGTCAAGTCGATCGACTCCAAGAACGATTTGATTGGCCAGTCCGTGTTTGACTGAAATTGCTTCAGCTAGAGGGCGAGCTGATTTAGCCAGGCGTTGCCATAAATCGAAGTCGATGCCCAGAGGCATTACCACGATTCGAGTTTGCAGGCGGCGGCGGCGAACCTCCATGCGCAAAGTATCGACAATTGCATTTGGAAAAAGTTCTTGCACTGTATTCAAAAAGTTAGTGGCGTATTCGGCAGTGTGGAAGCCGAGTACTTTGTTGCACAGCAATGCATCAACTAATTCTCGAGCGATGGGAGAAGCACTAATGACATCGGGCGAAGGCCACGGTACATGCCAGAAATGCGTCAGAATAATGCCCGCATGTACTGCCACCAGGGGCGCAACCAGGGCGATTTCGTAATCGTGCAGCCAATATAATGTGGGAAAACTCTGTGACGAAACGTCAAGGCACTCAGAGGCGACGATCTCGTTGACTTGCCTGAAAGCTTTCCAATTTTCGGAATCGAAGCTCGCTTTTTCAGGTATGCCATGCAGCAGAGGCCAAAGATAACCAGCCGATATGCGGTGATGCTTGTCTAACAACCCAGGTGGAATTTCTGGGGTATGAAAATCGAACTGTGCGCTAGACACAGTCGGCATTCCGGAAACGGCGAACCAATTGATCTTAGTGCCGAGTCTCTTCACGACTGGACCCAAGCTCGTCGACACTCCTCCTGACTCGCCCGGACCCCGATAGGAGACCACTTTCAGTGAGGGCAGGTTTAATTGCAGTTGACCCAGATCTTCGGTGGAGACTGGCGTCAACAGTGGCAGAGTTTGCGCGACAGTGGGCATCAAGAAAGACCTCTTAGAGAAGGTTGAACGCCTGGTTTTTGATTGAGACTCGGGGCAACCAGTGGCTGACCACTGAACTCACAGATGGCCGCCGACGCGGTGAAATCCTGTGGGTTGATCGCCATTCCGGACCGGGATTCGCAAGACGCTAAATTCGTGCCCTGTCCGTACGCCTGACTTGTGCCAAAAGATGCCAAATAGGTAATCGCACTACAGGAATAAAGATAGTGTATGTATCGAGAGTATTCAAGTAGCCGATCTGCATATTTATAAGTTCTTAACCCGCTCAGAAAAATCGCTCAACCACTGGGATTGCAGCTATGGCAAACGTATTCTGGTTGCGCACTATATGTGGTGCGAATTCAGTCGAGAAGACCTGGCAGATCGACAATCTCCACGCGGCGCAGCGAGAGATCGACCTTGGGAACCAATGCTTCCACAAATGGAATCAGAAGAGGGTCTTTCCTCTCCCCATCAGGAGATTGAATTTCTAGAATGCTGTTACCGGTGAAGATGACATCGCTGATGGTGCCAATGTACTCGCCGCTAGTTTTGAAAGCTTTCATTCCAATCAGGTCTCTGATCCAAAACTGATCTGGATCAAGCTTTGGAGTTTCGTGGCGCAGGCAAAAGACATCGGAACCGATGACGAGCTCGGCCGCGCTGCGATCGCCAATCTGATCGACGTTGAGCAACAGTAATTTTTTGTCGTGCTTCATCGCTGAAACTGAGTATTCCTGTTCCAGTCCATTTCGCGTCAGTCTGACTTTTTTGAGAGCTTCGAACAAGGTTAGATCGACTTCTGCGCATTTGATTTTGAGGACGCCATTCATGCCGTGCGTATCCACGACTCGACCAATGAGCAGCCATTCATCCATTTGCGCGCCGCGGACGTTCGGGTCTTTGTTGGCTTCATTCATGCTCACAACTGCGCTGATGCCTGATGCGCGTTAACGGGTGTTGGCAGTTTCGGTGCTTCTTCTTTCCAACGCTTGAAGAGCGCATTGTCGAAACCGAATTGATCTAGCACTCGACCAACGACAAAGTCGACCTGGTCTGAAATAGTTTGAGGACGATGGTAGAAGCCAGGTGAGGCGCAGGATACTATGCCGCCTGCTTCCGAAACCGCCAGCATATTTTTCAATTGAATTTGACCGAACGGCATTTCGCGCAAGCAAATTAGCATCGGTCGTCTTTCTTTGAGGCAGACGGTGGCTGCCCGGTGAATCAAATTTTCGGTCAGCCCGTTAGCGATCGCACCAAGTGTGCCTAGACTGCAGGGGACGATTGCCATCCCTCGTGTGCGGTAAGAACCGCTGGCTACGGAGGCGCCGTAGTCTGCTAACCGATGCACCGTCAATGGTGCTTCTTTGGGAATTTCCAGATACTTGAGCAGTGAATCGTGCATCTTCTCGCCGAGAACGAGGTCGTTCTCGACGTTCATGACCTGCAATGCCGCGCGTGAAATCATCAACTCCACCGCCTGGTCGATGCCCAGCAGATACTGCAGCATTCTCAAACCATATATCGCTCCGCTTGCTCCGGTGATCGCTAAGACGAAAGGCAAAGCTCGCACGTTTTCTGAAGCGCCTGACGACTGCTGCTTGTCTGCTGGCATCTTAGAAGGTGCTCCCGGGTGCAGCATCTTTCGGCGAAAGGGCTGGAACTTGGGTTGCCGGTCTTATAGGTACGGTGACGCCTGGCATAGCTTGCACGCCCTGCATCACTGGTTGAGCCATAGCGCCGCCGGGCGCCGCTTGCATGCCCTGCATCACTGGTTGAGCCATAGCGCTGCCGGGCATCGCTTGCATGCCCTGCATCACTGGTTGAGCCATAGCGCCGCCGGGCAGCGTAGCATCCGCGGGCTGAGCGGTAGCGGGGGTATAACGATCGCCGGCAGGTTTGTTTAGACCGTGATCTAGGTCTATTTGCATTGGTGGCAGATCGGATGTCTTCGTGAATGGTGCTGGCCCCGGATTGCGTAGCATCATTTCAACCGGGCTGAGAGCTGGCGGAGCGCCCGCTGGTGCTTGCGCTGCTGCTGGGGCCGGCGCCACAGGTGGCGCCATTGCCGAGGGCGGTGGTGTGGCGCCAGGGATGGGAGTGAGGAAAGACGGAGTATTATCACCGGGAGCTCGCACAGCCTGCGCTGGGCCGGGTGCCGCGCCCGGTGCACCGCCAGCCGCGGATGGTGGTGCACCTGATTGCGGCATTTGAGGCATCGTGCCCGCTGGTATTTCATGACTGAATCTGTGTCCGGCCGGGTCAGCCGTCATGTCGACCGGCTCGATGCCGGGCATCGGCACCGGAGTCAGTGCCATTCTGAGCGGTGCGTCCAGTCTGACGCTCATTGGCGATCCGGCGTGAATAAGCAAATCGTTATTGTGTGTGGTGAGCGAGCGAATCGACCCACCTTTGCCACTTTTTTCTGCGTCTCCAAAGAGGGGGTTGGTCATCATTTGCTGTTTGCTGACGAGCGGGCCACCTCGCCCACCAGCCCGCGGGTAGACCATGTTGAAACCAGATTGTGAGCCGATATAGGCGACGCCTCCGCCTAACTGAGGAGCGCCTTGACCGCCGCTATTCTTACCCATAACCTCGCCGACAAATGAAGCCACTAGGGGATAAGTGATGCCGTCGGGCATGCGCAGCCCGGTGATTTCAACCCGCAATTTGCCGGGTTTGTGCGGCATTTTTTTCTGGTGAGGAACTTGACTGGAGGGAATCGCTTCGACTACTTCACCCATAAAAGCGGCACCAGCCGGAATCAGCACATCCTGACCATTGGCCAAAGCTGGGCTAGCCATGGTCACAAGAAATCTGGTGCCTTGACGCGTATGAGCAGAGCCAATCGTCTGATCGATGCGCCCCTCGAATGTTGTGCCTGCCGGCACGACCACTGTTTTACCCGTCGCATTGTTGACCTGGGCAACGGATTGTGGTGTCACATTGCCGCAGATTAGTAAGGTCAGGGCTGCACCTACTGCCAACCGGCAGAAAACCTCAGGCAACATTTTCTCAATCGATTTTAGTCTCATTTGTAGTCCCACCAGGTGAGGAATCCGGAGATGTTGCAGATTTAGCCCGCAAGTTTATTTTGGCATAGACGAGAGTAAGAATTAGCACCCCGCCCAGAACTACTCCAATATAAGTGAGAACTCGACCCAAGCCGCGCAGATAATTGAGCATGTCGGGCATCATGATCATGAATGCGGCGAGAATAATCAAACCGCCCCCGATCATTTTCAGCATCTGCATGTTCGGCTTCATCTGTGACTTTCTCGTTGTTGTCGCTTTTCGTTAACCGACGTCTGCGTTCAGGTGGTCTTCGAAGCGGGCAATCATAACAGGCGTGACCACACGTTTGGCAAAGAACCAGGCACCGGCAACCAGTCCGGGAGCCAGGAAAATTCTTACGATTGAAGGGAGCATTTGATAAAAAGTGGCCAGGACGACAACAACCACACCGATAGTAACGATAACTGAGCCTTTCTCGATGAGCGCAATTTGCTCACCACGGTTCATGCGCTGGAACGACGAGACCAGCGTGTTCACGTACACAGCCCAGAGTTTCTTGACGCCGCCCGTTGTTTCTAGCCAGGCTTTCGTCTGGCGAACATCGATAGGCTTCGGAGCGTTGAGATTGGGCGCATCATTACCGCCAGGGCTGGCGTCAATCAATTGATCGTCGAAATTCTTCGATCGGGACTTTTGTCCTTTGCCGCCTTTCGATTTTCCGAAGCTCATTGTCGTTCCTCTTTTGGATATTGTGCGGTCACTCTGGCAGGGCTCACCACTAGAAAAGATTCTACTTCGTCTTTGGCTTAGCTTCGTGTCTCCTCAGCTTCTGGATGCCTGCTTCCACTTCTCGGCGCCTGGGATTGCCATCGTCGGCGGTTTCCAGAAAGCAGATTGCGTTGTCGATCGCTCGGTCGGTGTCATGTGATTCTCTGAACACGGTGAACAGGCCATAAAATGCTGGCGGATACTGGGGATCGGCGATCAGGGCCTGATGATAGTGGTCGATCGCCACTGTCGGCAAGGACTGTGTCGCGTCACCAAGTTTTACGTGTCTGTCAGCCTCATTGCGCTGGTACTTTATCTTGCTTATTCCCTGTTCAGCCCTCGATGCCACTTCCGGAATTTCTTTGGCATAGTTGTAGGCTTGCTCAGCTGAATTGAGGTCACCGTCATTGAAACATTGCTCTCCCAGGGTTAAAAGCTCGTAGGGCTCTTCTCTGTGCGTGTCGATAATGCCTGTGAAGAGCTTGCGGGCTTCGCGAAACTTGCTCTGCGTGAGGGCTTTTTCGGCCTCGTTTAGTTGAATGTTTTGCTGTAAATCTTTGGCGCCGTCGACGACTTGTCCGCGCACGGCTTTCTCGGTGACCACGTTCTGCAGTCGTTCTTCAAGCTTTGGCCAGTCCGGGGGGTATTGACCATCCTTGCGCGCTTTTTTGAAATAGACGCGGGATAGCCCAAGCAGGGCGGTCGGATCATCTTCCTGGACGGTCAAAATCGTCTTGTATTCGCTTTCTGCCACGTCTAATTTGTCGAGACGCAATGCTAATTCAGCCAGTTGGCTGCGCAAGACCATATCGTTAGGCAGAATTTCCAGGGCGTCATGCATTTCGGCAATTGCCAGTTCGCCGTCGCCGCGAGTCGTGTGGTATTCGGCTAAGTGTCTGTAGGCATCTGGATTGTGAGGTTCCTGCCGGACAGACTCTTTCCATGAATTGAGCGCCGCCGGTCCGTCCCCCTGTTTTTTGTAGACATCGCCCACGACCAAGTGCCATTCAGGCGTTCTCGCCACTTCCGGTATGCTTCTCAGCTCGATAAAAGCTTCTTCGGCCCGGTCTTGGTTGAGTAAAATAACCGCCTTCTGTAATTTGGCTGAAGCATAGTCGTTCTTGAGCGAAAGCGCTCTATCGATCAGCTCTTCGGCCTCATGATCTTTCGGATTCAACTTCAAAAGAACTTGGGCCAGCATCGTCAAATTAACTGCATTTTCAGCGATGCCGATCGATTTGCGGAATGGTTCGACTGCTCCCTGGTAGTCGTCCTGAGCCATTTTTACCAGTCCCAGTGTTTGTTGGGCCAGTAAAATATCGGGATTGTCATTTATTGCTCTTTTGCACAGAAGTTCTGACGCGTCGAGATATTGATCGCGTTTGGCTGGTGATGCCACTGTGCGTGAGTGAATCAGAGCAACATAGCCACCAGCGGCGATGATGTTCGAATTGTCGGGAAATTTAGCTTTGCCCTGTTTTAAAACTTTTTCCGCTTCAATCACTTTGTTGGCGTTTGGCTGTTTGGCTAAAGCCACTGCCAGCCCGGCATAAGCGTCTCCTGAATCGTCTGAGTCGATCAATTCACGATAGGCATCTTCCGCTTGCTTGTACTGATTTTTGATTAGAAGATCATCTGCTTCTGATATTTCGATAGCCAATGCCGGCGCAAAAGCAATCAGGTTGAGCACCGCTGATAGTATCAGTGCTTTCCCGCTCATATTTCGTGATTTAGAAAAGTCAAACATCCAATCAATTTTCCTTCTCTAACTGGGCTGCCTTGTCACGCTCGTGCTTCGCTTCTTTGGTGTCACCAAGTTTTTCTAGACAATCGGCCAATTTGCGATGCAATATCGGCAAATTAGGTGCAATACTCAGTGCTTCTCGCAACGAAGCTGCGGCTTTGACAAAATCGCCAGCCGCATAGTACTTGTCTGCTTCTTGCACTTGTGGCTGCGTACGAATCGAATCGAGCTGCCGGCAGGCTTCGGCAGCGCCGGGCAACTTGAGCAAAGCTGCTTGCCTGTAAGCAACCGAGGCTTCATCGAGATTGCCTTTTTTCTGCATGATCGCTCCGACCAGTCCCCAGGCTCGTGCATTGCCGGTATTTGCGATCGTCATTTCAGTAGCATCTTTCAATGCTCCGTCCAGGTCGGCGTTGCGAAATTTATTTTCGGCAGCACTGATGGCGGCGAGTTCTTGCGGGCTGAGCGCTGGTCCGGCTCCGGCTGCTGCGGTCGCTCCTGCACCGGCAACGGTGCCGCTTGCCGGTGTACTCGCCGCACCGGCGACGGTGCCTTTGGCGGCATCGGTGGTAGTGGTAATACCACCGCCCTGGAGGGCTGCAATATTTTCTTTCAACTTGTCGAGTGCGGGGTTGATGCTAAACGCTTTGACATAGGCTTGCAACGCCTGATCCTTGTTTCCTTGCTGGGTTTTGCACTTGCCCCAGATGTACAACCACTCGGCATCGTTTGGATTTTTCTTTAAAGCATCTTCGGCGATCTGCAAAGTGCGCGGCAATAGTTCCGGATGCTGAGTGCTGAAAGCCACTTGCCAGTGATACGACCGGCGCGCTTTGTCGAGCGCGGCGCTGCCCGGGTCAAGTTTATTGCACTCTTCGAATTGCTGTTTCGCTCTGTCGAAATCACCCAATAAAAGATAAGCGCCACCGAGCATCAAATGATTGTCAAAGCTGGGGCTGATCGAAACTGCTTCTCGGCTGATTTCTATATAGTTGCGAATGGCATCGAGATTGGCTGGATTCAATTGCACGGCCCGGCGATATTCTTGTGAAGCATTCGAGAGGCGCTTCATCGCGATTTCTTTCCGGCCATCGCGTTTGGCGATTAGAAATTCGTCTTTGAGGATATCGCCGAGTTTCTGATGGACTGCCGCTAAATCGTTAGTTTGTGATTTGTCCCAGGTTTTGCTCACGGCAATTTTTAGCTCTTCGTAGCCGTCAACCAGGCGTGCCGGTGACTGCGAGCCCTGTTTGACGAGCGCGCGTCCCAGAGCCGCGTGCGCCGGACCACTATCGTCGCCGTGCAAGTGACGACGATATTCAGCGATCGCCTCCGGATAGTTGCCATCAGTTTCCAGATCGTCTCCCATCTTCATGTGTTGGCTGGGATCTTTTCCAGTGGCCTGCAAACATTTGTCGAGCAGATTTGCTGCATCGGCATTGTTAGGATCCACATAAAGAGCTTCACGCAATTCGTGAATACCTTTAGGCCAATCTTTTTTTGCTGCCAGCGCCTGCCCGTAACGAAGCAGGGCGGCAGACAAATTGGTTCTGAACGACATGTTATTAGGATCGCCGTTTAATGCAGCTTCGTGTTCGGCGATCGCTTGCTCCCACATACCGCGCTGCCCATAGGCCACGCCTTTGTTGTTATGGTCCAGAGGATTCATGTTCGGATTGTCTGGCGGCATCGCGCTGCCTGCCGCGGGGGCAGCCGCTCTGTGCGCTCTCTTTTTGGCTGGAGCAG
>CAJCHQ010001024.1 GCA_903970295.1 Bryobacterales bacterium | reverse complement strand
AGGCTCTTCCGGTTATACGAGGCATACTGTAATAGAAGGAAGAAGTGAGAATGAATGAGAACGTACCGAGCAACGCCAGGTGAGCGTGGCCGACAACCCATTGCGAAAAGTGCAAATACCAGTTGACCCAGCGAGTCGCCTGGAACGGTCCCTGAATGCAAGTGACCAGGTAGAACATGCACGACGTCGCGGCGAAGCGCAACGGCATGTCAGTTACAACCATGCCCCATTTGCCCTTCATCGTCATGAAGAAATTAGTCAACACAGTCAGTACCGGAACCAGCAAGAAGATCGACGAAATCACGGCGATCGCTTTCAACCACTCAGGCACAGGTGATTGCAAAATGTGGTGAGTGCCAGTCGGGGCGTAGAAAAGAGCGATGCCCCAGAAGCCCAACATTGACAGACCGTGGCTGTACAAAGGCGCTTGTGTCAGTCTGGGCAGTAAGTAGTACATCATGCCGACACCAACAGTGGTGAACCACATGCCAAGAATATTGTGACCGTAGAACCAACCCACGATGGCGTCGTTCAAGCCTGGCAAAGCAACGAATGTACGTTGCCCAATGATATAGACCAGGGGGAACCAGAAAAGCGATCCTAGAAAATACCAGAGCGAAACATAGAGCTTTTTGACGCGGCGATTGATCACGGTCATGTAGATATTCATCGCCACCGAGATCAAACCGATCACGACGATCACATCCAGAATCGCGCCTAATTCTGCGTACTCACGACCTTCTGTGTTGCCGTTCAAGAGTGTGGCCATGGCGCCACCCATGACGATATTCCAGGCCCACATCGTGAAATTGCCGAGACGCTCGCTCCAGAGCTTGTTTTTGCAAAGCGATGGCACCATGTGGAACATGGAGCCGACATAGCCCATGGAAAGCCAGCCTATGGCCACGGCGTTGACGTGGAACATTCTCAAGTGCGGGAAGGCCAACTGCGGAACATTGTGGACAAGATCTGGCATGGAAAATTCGATGCCGCCCAGAAGACCCGCACCCATTCCCCAGAGAGACCACCACAAGGCGGACAGGAAGAAGTTGCGACTGGCGCTGCCCTCCTGCGGACTGAAAAATTTGTCCATCAAACTTGCCTGCGGCGTCGACGACGACTTCTGCTGACTTGCACTTACACTCAACTTAGACACCCCTGAGACGTTTTGCCTGGCTCGATGTGAAAATTTTAGGATACTGACATCAAGGCTTCTGCCCCGCGTAGTATGAGTTTTCGATAAAAAATTATGGCATTCGTCGCATTGCGACCCGGAAAGCCCATCCCGTTTGATACAAACCGTAACTCGATCAATCGAGCAAGCGATCGCGCGAAGATGTTTTTACTTTCATAATCCGAACTTGCTTGTGTCATTTTAGAATTCGGGCTCGTCAAGCGGATTTTTCTCTTCCGCCTTTTTCTGCCTTTCTTCTTGCTCTCGGACCTTCTTCTTTTCCGCCTCTGCTCTCAAGCATTCAGGCAGGCCGACAACCTTACCGTTGAAGTGATTAGCGGTTGCTTCAACACCTTTGTCGAGCCAACTCAAAACTGCGTCCCGGCAAGTAAGAATGCTCTGACGATACAATTCACGGTCGACTTCGAGTGGACGCGAGAGCACATAGGCCGCCCGCACTTCACCACCAGGATCGGGTCCAACACCGACTTTCAAACGATCGAAGTCTTTGCTGCCGCCAAGCACGTCGATAATCGATTCGATGCCATGCTGCCCACCGGCGCCGCCACCCTTCTGCAAACGCAAGCGCCCCAGATTGATAGATACGTCATCATGCACCACTAGCATATCTGTCGATGACAATTTAAACCATTGCAAGATGGCTAATACGGCATTACCAGAGAGATTCATATAGGTCTGAGGCATAGCCAAAATGACATCGTGGCGGCCGATTTTTCCTTTGATCGTTGCCGCATGCAGATTCTTGACGAGCTTCCAGTTGTCACCAGATATGGTGCCAAGCTCCAACAGCACCTGAAAGCCGGCATTGTGCCTTGTCAATTCGTACTCGAATCCGGGGTTACCCAATCCAATAATTAATTTCATGCGCTGGCTTTCATGCAGTGACAAAGGCTTCTCAATCGATCACCGAGACAATTTTGGCTCTGCATTTACCAATGCGGCCGGAAATTTGCTTGAGTTATAAAAATTTGAAGTAAGCAAAAGCCGGTCATTGACCGCTTACAAAATCATGGCCTTTTGATCAATCGGCTATATCAAGGGCTAAACTTAGGACATCGCTCGAGCATAGCAGGCAGCAAAAGGACAACAGATGAGGGCTTCATGACAGATTCAAAATATTCCAACATTCCTTATTTGCCTCACACCGACGCCGAACGGCAGGAGAT